>JAJYSY010000040.1 GCA_021793375.1 Bacteroidota bacterium
TTTATAGAACTGACTTTAAATTATTTAAACTTCTTAATCAATAAAATCAATGCAGTTTTTTATGTTATTCTCATTTTATTTTTAGGAATAGCAGGATTAGAATATTTTGGAATATTTGATGTTTCAGCAGTTAGCGAAAATATATTTAATCAGATTTATGAAACGCCTTATGCGTTTTTAATCCCGGTTTTATCAGCTGTATTATTATATAAAAAGAATTATGATTTTCTGAAAAAAGGATTTTATTTAGATGATAAAATTTCAGAAAAAGTAAAAGAAGCCAAAACCCATGAATTGAATTGGCTAAACAGATTTGGAAGTATAGCTGTTTTTCTCAAAAATGATATTCGCATGATTATGCGAAACAAAAGACCAAGACAAGTTATGTTGACTTCTATAATGTTTTTGTTTTACGGATTAATTTTCTTTACACAAGAACATTATTTAGAATCTTATACTTGGATAATTTTTGCCGGATTATTTGTAACCGGCGGATTTTTAATGAGTTTCGGACAATTAGTCCCTTCTTGGGATAGTGAATATTATAAACTATTGATGAGTCAGAATATTCCTTACAGAAAATATTTAGAAGCAAAATGGTATTTATTGATCAGCGGAACTTTAATCGCTTTTATCTTAAGTATTCCTTACTTATATTTTGGTTGGGAAGTTTATACCATGATAATTTTAGGCGCAATTTATAATATTGGATTAAATTCACATATCACCCTTTTTGGAGGAGCACTTCATCGTGTTCCGGTGGAATTAAACGTAAAAGCAAAAGCTTTTTCAAATACACAAGGATTTAATGCAACACAACTTTTGATTGCACTGCCAAAAATTGGATTACCTATTATTTTATTTTTTGTTCCCTATTTGATTTTCGGATTTAAAGCAGGTGTAATCACTCTTGTTCTGATAAGTTTATCAGGACTTGTGTTTAAAGATTTCTTTTTAAATCAGATAGAAAAAGTATATCAAAAAGGAAAATATAAAACTATTCAAGCTTACGCAGAAAAAAAATAAATTATGATAAAAATAGAAAATCTCAGTAAAATTTATGGAGACAAAAAAGTTTTACATATAGAAGATTTGATTATTAATAATGGAGAAAGCATAGGTTTAGTGGGCAATAACGGAGCAGGGAAAACCACTTTGTTCAGTTTGTTGTTAGATTTGATTCAACCCAGCTCAGGAAGAATTATTTCTAAAGATATTATTGTCAGCGAAAGTGAAGCTTGGAAACCTTTTACAACTTCTTTTATAGATGAAAGCTTTTTGATTGGTTATTTAACTCCGGAAGAATATTTTTATTTTATCGGAGAATTAAGAGATCAAAACAAAGCAGATATAGATGCTTTTTTAGCAGATTTTGAAGAGTTTTTTAATGATGAGATTTTAAATCAGAAAAAATACCTCAGAGATTTATCCAAAGGAAATCAAAAGAAAGTAGGAATTATTGCTGCACTTATTGGAAAACCTGAAATTATTATTTTAGATGAACCCTTCGCAAATCTTGATCCGACTACTCAATTCAGATTAAAAAAGATTTTAAAAAATCAAGTAGAAAAACATAAAATTACCTTATTGGTTTCCAGTCATGATTTGACACACGTTACAGAAGTCAGCGATAGAATAATTGTTTTAGAAAAAGGAGAAATCAAAATTGATACTCCAAAAACAGAAAAAACTTTACAGGATTTATATCATTATTTTGAAGATGAAGAATAATTAAATAAAACATTATAATTCTTTTTCTTTCCACAGAAAACCTAATTTTAAGAACATCTGTGTTTATTTCTTCTAAAAGAAACGTATTTTTACCGATTAATCATACTAAAAAGACCTGTCTTAAGTTATTCATAATGCGTAAACTCTGATGAAATTGAAAACAAAGACAAAATCACTTATATATAAAACCCTAATATTTACAGGAATATTAGTGGTGCTTACTTCATGTTCTCGAAAGAAAAATAAATGGTTGAACCGCAATTATCATGCGATGACCACTTATTATAATATATTATATCACGGAAATATAGCTTTAGAAAACGGAAAAACCCAAGTCAATGAAAATTATGTTGATGATTATTGGGAAATATTACCCATTGAAAGGTTAGGAGGTGCAGGAGAGGAGATAAAATACGGAGAAATGGTTGAGGTTCCTCCGGCGGTAATGCCACAAAGACCAAAACCCAAGAAAAAAGATGAAGCGGATAAAAAAACTAAATCTCCGCAAGCAAATAAAGAACAAACAGCTGAAGATGCTTTTAGTGCTTTTGATAATTCTGGTTCAGGAAATCAAAACACCCAAGGAAACCAAGGAAATTTAAATCAAGGTCAGACCGGAAATCAGCAACAAGGCGGAATGAATCAACCTCGAGGTGGAATGAACCAAGGCCAAGGTGGAAATCAGCAACAAGGCGGAATGAATCAACCTCGAGGAGGAATGAACCAAGTCCAAGGTGGAAATCAGCAACAAGGCGGAATGAATCAACCTCAAGGAGGGATGAACCAAGGCCAAGGTGGAAATCAACAGCAAGGTGGAATGAATCAACCTCAAGGAGGAATGAACCAAGGCCAAGGTGGAAATCAACAGCAAGGTGGAATGAATCAACCTCAAGGAGGGATGAACCAAGGCCAAGGTGGAAATCAACAGCAAGGTGGAATGAATCAACCTCGAGGAGGAATGAACCAAGGCCAAGGTGGAAGTCAGCAGCAAGGTGGAATGAATCAACCTCGAGGAGGAATGAACCAAGGCCAAGGTGGAAATCAACAGCAAGGAGGAATGAACCAAGGCCAAGGTGGAAATCAGCAACAAGGCGGAATAAGAGGTGGCGGTGGTCAAAGAATGACTGCACAAAGCAATCTTTCCGGAACCATAAACAGAGGTGATGACAATCAATCCGCATCAGGAGGTTTTAGTAGAGAAGAAGATATTTCATTTGATGAAGCTTTTGAAGCTGCAGAAGATAAAGCTGCAAAAGGAATTCAAAAACACAATATGCTCATCCACGGAGAAGAATATAATCCGCAGATGAAAGACGCATTTTTACTTTTAGGAAAAGCGCGTTATTATCAGAAAAGATATTTTCCTGCATTAGAAGCATTTAATTATATTTTAAATAAATATGATGATGAAGAAGTGATGACCAGTGCAGAAATATGGCTTGAAAAAACCTATATGCGTTTAGAAAGCTATGATCGTGTCAAGAAAAATTTAAAAAATATTTTAGAAGATCCCGAAGAGTTGAGCGAAGAAGATATTGTGGAAGCTTCCTCTACTTTAGCACAAGCTTACTTGGATACCGATGAAAAAGAAAATGCTATTCAAGCTTTAAATCTTGCCATAAATACCACGAAAGACAAAAATAAAAAAGGAAGATTCCTTTTTGTAAAAGGTCAAATTTTTCAAGAATTAAATCAAATAGACAGTTCCAACACAGCTTTTAATCAAGTTATCGCTTTAAACAGAAAAACTTCAAGAGCATATATGATTAATGCTTATATGGAAAAATCTAAAAACTTTGATTTTGAAAAAGGAGATAAAGATTTACAATTAGATACTTTACAAAGATTATTGGCAGATCGTGAAAATCGTCCGTTTTTAGACATTATCAATTATGGAACAGCAGAATTTTATAAGGAATTGGATGATATGCCGGAAGCGATTGCTTATTACAATAAATCCTTGCGCACCAATACTTCAAATCACGGCTTAAAAGAACGAATTTACAGAACTTTAGGCGATTATAATTTTGATCATGCGAATTATAAAGAAGCAGGTGCTTATTATGACAGCACAATGGTAAACCTGCCGGAGGCTTCTTTAGATTACAGACGTTTAAGAAGAAAACGTTTAAGCTTAAATGATGTAATTATGTATGAAGAAGTAGCTTCAAGAAATGATAGTATTTTACATTTGGTAGAAATGTCGCCCGAAGACAGAGAAGCTTATTTTCAAGTTCATGTAGATTCTTTAAAAGAAAAAGCTATCGCAGATGCAGAAAAAGCAATAAAAGAAAGCAAAAAAGCCAAAATGGCTGAAAATATGTTTGGAACCCAACAAAGTCAATCCGGGGCTTCCAGAGGATTTTATTTCTATGACGCCAATCAAATTGCTTCCGGGCAAGCCAGTTTTAGACAAATTTGGGGCGATAGAGCTTTACAAGATAATTGGAGGATAGAAAAAGGCAAAGATTTAAGTAAAACAGAAAAAGAAGAAAAAACCAAAACAGATTATATCGCTGCCATAGAAGCAGATCCAACTTATCAAATAGAAACATATATCGAACAAATTCCAACAGATGAAGAGTTTATTGAAGAAATAGAAGAAGAACGAAATTTTGCTTATTACCAATTAGGTGTGATTTATCATGAAAAATTCAGCGAATTTGAATTGGCTGCAGATAAATTAGAAAACTTATTAAAAAATGACCCGGAAGAGCGTTTGATTTTACCGGCAAAATATAATTTACATAAGATATATTCTTATTTGGAAAAATCGCAAGAAGCAGAAAAATGGAAACAAGATATTTTAAACAATCATCCGGATTCCAGATATGCAAAAGTATTGAGAAATCCTGAAGAGCTTCGTAAAGATGAATCCAATCCTATTCAGGTTTACAATACTTTATACAAAGAATATCAAGCCGGAAATTATGAAAAAGTTGTAGCAGAAATCGATGATTATGTAGAGGTTTTCTTAGGGCATGCCATGGTTCCGAAATTTGAACTTTTAAAAGCCACAATTTTAGGACGTTTATATGGTTATGAAGCTTATGAAGAAGCTTTAGATTATGTAGCTCTGGCACATCCACAAAGTGAAGAAGGTAAAAAAGCAGAAAAAATCATCAAGGAATCTTTACCTAAGATGAAAAATGCAGAATTTGAAGAAAAATCTACCGGAAATCATAATTTGATTTACCCTTTTGCTGCATCTGACAGAGAAGAAGCAGAAGAATTTAAAGAAGAACTGGATAAAGCGATTGAAGAATTAGAAGAAATCCGACTTTCTACTTCTATAGATATTTATTCACCTGAACAGATATTTGTAGTCATTAAAGGATTGAGCAGTAAAAAAGGAGCAGAAGGATTTGGAGAAATATTAAGAAAAGAAGAAGACTATAAGATAGACCGTGATAATTTTGGAATTTCATCAAGAAATTACGAGATTTTATTAATTCACAAAAAACTAAACGAATACCGCCAACAATTTAAAGATTAAAAACCATGTTTTCAGACAGAAAAAAATCCAGAAAAAAGAAAAATTCTACAGATTATTCCAAAGAACAAAATAAAATAGCAAAAGGAACTATTTTTAAAGGAAATATCGATTCAGGAGGAGCTTTTAGAGTAGAAGGAATTTTAGAAGGAAATCTGAAAACTGACAGCAAAGTGGTTTTAGGAGAAACCGGAAAAATCATAGGAGATTTAACTTGTGCAGAAGCAGATATAGAAGGATTGGTAAAAGGAAAAATAACCGTTAAAAACAAACTGAGTTTAAAAACTACTTCTCATATTGAAGGAGAAATTATTACCGGAGAGCTTTTGGTGGAACCCGGAGCAAATCTAAACGGAAATTGCACGATGAAAGGAGCTGTAAAAACTCTTCAAAATGAACAAAAAGGAAAATCCAAACGAAAAACTAAAACCGCTTAAAAGATATCTTCAACTATCAGGAATTGCTGTTCAGATGGGAATAACTATTTTTCTGTTCTCTTTAGGAGGAAGAGAATTGGATAAACACTATGAAACCCAAAAAGAATGGTTTACCATAATAGCAGTTTTATTGGGAGTTTTTGTTTCACTTTATGTTGTGATAAAACAACTGAATAGAATTAATGAAAAAAATAAATGAAAAAACTCTTGTTTAAATATTTGGGGTTTTTAATTTTTCTACTATTTACTTATATAACCCACAAATATTTGCTAAACACTCAAAATGCAGAAAATCAAATAGCTTATATAAATTTCACCTATTTGTTTAATGCCATAAGCAGCACAATTATTTTAGGTGTTCTTTTTATCATTTATAAAATAGACCAAGATTTTCTCGGATTCTTATTGATGTTATTAGGAATAATTAAGATTTTCTTTTTTGTGGTATTACTAAAAAGATATGGTTTTTCTTTAGAGCGAAAATTATTTTTAAATGCTTTTCTGCCTTACGCAATCGGACAAATTGCAGAAATATGGATAATAACCCAACTTTTGAAGACGAATAACTCTAAGTAAATCAAGTAATTACATTTTTTTTTGAGGCTTCTTGAAAAATGTGTTTTATCTTGGTTTATTTGTGTATATTTGCACCCAATTTCGAGAATAAAATTAGCTGAAAAATGCGAAAAAAGAATATTCTTTCCTTATTGGTGGTTGGCTTTTTAGCCTTGGTGTTTAACTTTTCTTTTGCACAAGAAAACGCTGATCAGGAAGCAGGTGAACCCATTGATGAAAAAGAAGAGGTAAAAGAAGAAATAGAAGAGGCTGTAGACCTCAATCTGTTGGATTCTCATTATTTCACATTGTTTTCTGATGAAGAAGCTAATAAGCATTACGGATTTGCTTTGCCGGTAATCATTTATGACGAAGGCGTAAAAATCTTTTCTGCAGCAGAATTTGATCACGGAAATAAAGTAGTAGAAAAAGATGGAAAACATTATGTTTACCACAATTCTAAAATCTACAGTACAGATGCTTCAGGAGAATTAATTATCGGAGATAATGGATTTCCGACCAATAAAAAACCTTTAGATTTTTCAATCACTCGAAATGTATTTGTAACCATCATCACGGCAATATTGATTTTCTTTGTGTTTGTTTCTATGGCAAAAACCTACAAAACACAACAATTGCCAAAAGGAATAGGTCGAATTCTTGAACCTATGATTGTTTTTGTAAGAGATGATATTGCAAAGGAAAGCATCGGTCCGAAATATTATAAATATGTCAATTTTTTGTTGACCATATTTTTCTTGATATTGTTTTTAAATCTCTTCGGATTAGTTCCTTTTGGAGCAAACGTAACCGGGAGTATAACTGTAACAGTTGTGTTGGCATTGTTAACTTTCTTTGTGACACAATTTGCAGGAAATAAAAACTATTGGAAACATATTTTCTGGTTTCCGGATGTTCACCCAATTGTAAAGATAATCTTGATTCCTATTGAAATATTAGGAATGTTAACCAAACCTTTCTCCTTAATGATTCGACTTTTTGCTAATATGACGGCAGGTCAAGTTATGGGAATGAGTTTTATCGGGTTTATTTTTATATTTAAAACCTGGGTGGCAGGAGTAGGGTTTTTCGGATTCTCAATCTTTATCGGAGTATTAGGATTGGTAGTAGCATTTTTACAAGCTTATATTTTTACTTTGTTAAGTGCTTTATATATCGCTGCTGCTGTTGAAGAAGAACACACTTCAGAAGAAGACACAGAAGAATTACCAATAGTATAAAAGTATTAATAAGAATAACTAAAGTTTAATTTTAATTTTTAAATCGTTTATTATGGATATCCCAAACATGGTAGGTGCAGGTCTGATTGTAATCGGAGCTGGAATTGGATTAGGAATGATCGGTAAAGCAGCAATGGAAGGAATTGCTCGTCAGCCGGAAGCTTCTAACAAAATTCAAACTGCAATGATTATTATTGCTGCACTTTTAGAAGGTATTGGTTTCGCTGCATTAATTTTAGCGTAAATCATAAACAACAAATCACCTTTCTCTAACGGTTGGTTACAGAAAGGTGGTTTTAAAAATTAAAATTCAAAGAAACATCATTCAGAAATGGAAAAACTAATTAATGACTTTTCGTTCGGACTTTTCTTTTTTCAGCTGGGAATTGTCATCATTTTAATCTTGCTTTTAAAGAAATACGCTTGGGGACCGATCTTAAGTGCTATTGATAATCGAGAAGAAGGAATTAGAAAAGCTTTAGAAGCTGCAGAAAGTGCTCGTTTAGAGATGGAAAACTTGAAATCTGACAACGAAAAACTAATGCAAGAAGCAAGAGAAGAAAGAGATCAACTGCTAAAAGAAGCACGCGAAATCAAACAAAATATGATTGCGGAAGCTTCAACAGAAGCAGAAGAAAAAGCAAATGATATGATTGCCAAAGCAAAAGCTGCTATTCAAGCAGAAAAACAAACCGCTATGGCAGATATTCAAGCGCAAATGGCTGACTTATCTATAGAAATTGCAGAAAAAATGGTGAAATCTGAATTGTCTAACAAAGACAAACAAATGCAATTGGTAGATAATATGCTAAAAGAAGTGGAATTAAACTAAGGAAATTATGGCCGGAAATCGCGCAGCATATCGCTATGCAAAAGCTTTGATGTCTTTAGCAAATGAGCAAAAACAACTAAAGCAAATAGAAACGGATATCCGTTTGATAGATAATACTTTTAAAGACTCTAAGGAGTTGAGAAACTTTCTGAAAAGTCCTTTGATCAGAAGCGAAGTAAAACGCTCAGGATTAAAAGCTATTTTTGAAAAAGTAAATCCAGCAACAACAAATCTTTTTGATGTGCTGATAGAAAACAAAAGAATAGCTATCTTACCCGATGTTTGTAAAGCTTTTATCGCATTGGTGGATAAAGCCAATAATGTTATCACAGCTGAGGTAACTACTGCAGAAGCTTTAACTCCTGAAATGGAAGAAAAAGTATTAGCAAAAGTTAAAGAATTAACCGGTAGTGAAGCTTCTTTGATTAAGAAGATAGATGAAAAACTATTAGGAGGATTTTTATTGCGAATCGGAGATTTGCAATACGACGCCAGTATTGCTGGAAAATTAAAAGATTTAAAACATAAATTTAAACAGAACGCATACAATTAAAAGTTGAAGGAGTAACACTTCCAACAACACATAATACTGAAGTTATGGCACAAATAAAACCCGCTGAAGTTTCAGCAATTTTAAAGAAGCAATTAACGAATTTTGATGATAAAGCTTCATTAAATGAAGTAGGAACCGTACTAAGCGTTGGAGACGGAATTGCAAATGTTTATGGATTGACAAATGCGCAATACGGAGAGATTGTTGAATTTGAAGGTGGATTAGAGGGAATGATTCTTAACCTTGAAGAAGACAGCGTTGGGGTTGTTTTGCTTGGTCCATCAAGAGAAATTAGTGAAGGAGATACCGTAAAACGTACCAAAAGAATTGCTTCTATCGATGTGGGAGAAGGAATTGTTGGTCGTGTAGTAAATACACTGGGTGAACCTATTGACGGAAAAGGAGCTATCCAAGGAGAAAAAATCCAAATGCCTCTTGAACGTAAAGCTCCCGGTGTAATTTATCGTGAGCCGGTTACGGAGCCCCTGCAAACAGGAATTAAATCTATCGATGCGATGGTTCCGGTAGGAAGAGGACAAAGAGAGTTGGTTATTGGAGACCGTCAAACCGGAAAAACTACAGTTTGTGTGGATACCATCCTTAACCAAAAAGAATTTTACGACAGAGGAGAACCGGTTTATTGTATTTATGTAGCCATCGGACAAAAAGCTTCTACCGTAGCAGGAATTGCTGCTACTTTAGAAGAAAGAGGAGCTATGGCTTATACTACAATTGTTGCTGCTAATGCTTCAGACCCTGCACCAATGCAGGTTTATGCACCTTTAGCAGGAGCTGCTATCGGAGAATATTTCAGAGATACCGGTCGCCCGGCTTTGATTATTTATGATGACTTGTCTAAACAAGCAGTAGCATATCGTGAGGTGTCGTTGTTATTACGTCGTCCTCCGGGGCGTGAAGCTTATCCTGGAGACGTTTTCTACTTACACTCTCGTTTATTGGAGCGTTCAGCAAAATTGATTAATGACGATACAATTGCTGCACAAATGAACGACCTTCCTGAAGGATTAAAAGGAAAAGTAAAAGGAGGAGGTTCTCTAACTGCTCTTCCAATTATTGAAACACAAGCAGGAGACGTTTCAGCATATATTCCTACCAACGTAATTTCAATTACAGACGGACAGATTTTCTTGACTTCAGATTTATTCAACTCAGGAGTTCGTCCGGCAATTGATGTAGGTATTTCAGTATCTCGTGTAGGAGGATCTGCACAGATTAAATCGATGAGAAAAATAGCGGGAACCCTAAAACTTGACCAAGCACAATTCCGTGAGTTGGAAGCGTTTGCTCAATTTGGTTCAGACTTAGATGCAGCGACTTTAAACACGATTGAGAAAGGAAGAAGAAACGTAGAAATCCTTAAACAAGGACAAAACGATCCTTACCCGGTAGAAAATCAAATTGCAATTGTTTATGCAGGATCTAAAAACTTATTAAAAGATGTTCCGGTAAACAAAGTAAAAGAATTTGAAAAAGAATATTTAGAGCATTTAGAACTAACACACAGAGATGTTTTAGATACTTTGAAAAAAGGTAAGCTTACTGATGAAGTATTAAATACTTTAGAAAAAGTAGCGAAAGAAATTTCAGCAAAATATAACTAAAAAGAATTCCTCCTGAAAAAGGAGGATTCTATGTTTTATTACTATGGCAAACTTAAAGGAAATACGTAATAGGATTAATTCGGTATCTTCAACAATGCAGATTACCAATGCTATGAAAATGGTATCGGCTGCAAAATTGAACAGAGCTCAAGAAGCCATCACGGCAATGAGACCTTACTCGAATAAATTAACAGAACTATTACAAAGTTTAAGTGCTTCAAGTGAAGGAGGAAACAGCAAATTTGCACAAAAAAGAACAGTGCAAAATGTTTTGGTGGTAACGATTTCTTCAAACCGTGGACTTGCAGGTGCTTTTAACTCAAATATTGTAAAAGAAGTTAAACGATTATCTGAAAACGAACTTTCAGATAAGAATGTAGATTTGCTAATTATCGGAAAAAAAGCCGGAGATGTTTTAAAGAAAAATATGAATGTTGTAAATAGCAACAACGAAATCTTCGATGCGCTTACTTTTGAAAATGTAGCAAATATGGCAGAAGAATTGATGGAGGATTTTATCACAGAAAAGTATGATCAAATACTTTTGGTGTATAATAAATTTATCAACGCCGCTACACAAGAAGTTAAAGCAGAGCAATTCCTTCCGATTCTTCCTAAAGAAGAACAAGAAGAAAATCAACAAAATGAAGTTGATTACATCTTTGAACCGGAAAGAGATCAGATTATCAACGAGCTTATTCCGAAAACTTTAAAAATGCAGTTTTATAAAGCAATCAGAGATTCTTTTGCTGCAGAACACGGAGCGAGAATGACTGCGATGCATAAAGCAACAGACAACGCAACAGATTTGAAGAATGAGTTGACCTTGTCGTATAACAAAGCACGTCAAGCAGCAATTACTAATGAAATTCTTGAAATTGTTGGCGGAGCAGAAGCCTTGAACAATTAATTATAGAAACATTATATCATTTAATAAGGCGCGAATTTTCGCGCCTTATTTGTTTACTTATCTTTTTTAAGATATTTGTAAAAATTCATTCCCACCTTTTTTAGTGTTGATTACAATACTGAAAACAGATGAAAAATCTAAATAAAATCCATGGCAAAAGTAAAATCGGCAGAACTGGGCACAGAATCTATAGATAAATTGCTTTTTAAGCAAGCTTTACCTTCTGCTATAGGAATTTTAGTGATGTCGCTCAATATTGTGGTAGATACCATTTTTGTGGGGAATTGGATAGGTTCTACCGCTATTGCCGCCATTAATGTGGTTTTGCCGGTTTCTTTTTTCATTTCGGCTTTAGGAATGGCCATAGGCGTAGGAGGAGGCTCCATCATCTCCAGAGCTTTAGGAGCAGATAATCTGTATAAAGCTTCAAAAACTTTTGGTAATGAAATTGTTTTGACATTATCTTTAGTGAGTTTAATGGTGATTTTCGGATTGGGATTTGCCGATACTTTAATTCCGGCTTTTGGGGGAAAAGGAAATATTTTTGAATCCGCAAAAATTTACTATCAAATTATTCTTTACGGAGTTCCCATTTTAGCTTTAAATATGATGGGAAGCAACACCATGCGAGCAGAAGGAAAACCAAAATTCGCTATGGTTGCCATGATAATTCCTTCTATCATCAATATTTTAGGGGATTATATGTTGATAAAAGTATTTGATTACGGGATGGCAGGAGCAGCTTGGGCAACAACTTTATCTTATACCTTTAGTTTTTTCTATATGTTGTGGTATTTCACCTCAGGAAATTCAGAATTACAGTTGAAATTAGCCTGTTTTAAGCTGGATAAAACAATTTTAAGGGAAATCTCTGCTTTAGGATTTGTAACGCTTTCTCGGCAAGCTGTAGTTAGTATTGTTTATTTGATTATGAATAATGTTTTATTCAATTTAGGCGGAGAATCCGCAGTGGCCGTTTATGCAATTATTGGTAGAATGTTGATGTTTGCACTTTTCCCCGTTTTGGGAATCACCCAAGGATTTTTACCTATTGCCGGATATAATTACGGTGCAAATAAACCTTTTAGAGTACGAGAAAGCATCAACAAAGCTATTTTATATGCTTGTATTATGGCGATATTTATCTTCGCCGGAATTCAGATTTTTGCACCGAATATTGCTGCAGTTTTTACCAAAGATGCACACGTCTTAAAAGAAGCACCCAACGCAATGAGGTGGGTTTTTGCCGCTATTCCCATCATCGCGCTTCAACTGATAGGCGCAGCTTATTTTCAAGCTATCGGAAAAGCTAAACCGGCTTTGTTTTTAACGCTGACCAGACAAGGATTTTTCTTTATTCCACTGGTGTTGATTTTACCCAATTTCTTTGGAGAACTCGGCGTTTGGATTTCCTTTCCTTTAGCAGATACACTCTCTACAATTGTAACCGCTTATTTCTTGAATAAAGAAATTAGAACAGATTTAAAACCTAAAGAAGTCAAGATGATGGCATAGAAAAGGTATGCGATGCAATCGCGTACTAACAAACTTTATTGACCTAAAAACATTTCTTGAATTTCTTCTTTATCCTGTGTTTTTGTCAAAGCTAACATCAATAAAATCCTGGCTTTCTGCGGATTTAAATCATCGGCTACGATAAAACCTAATTTTTCATCATCTACTTCATTTTCTAAAGTTACTCTTCCTTGATTAATTCTTGAGGAACGCACTACTTTAATTCCTTTTTTGACTGCTTTTGTCAAAGCTTTTTCCATTTCTTTGCTGAAATTTCCATTTCCTACACCGGCAAAAACAATTCCTTTGGTTTGATTTTCAATAGCAAAATCTATGATTTTAGGATCAGCATCTGTATATCCATAAAAAATATCTACGCGAGGAAGGGAATTTAAATCTGTTGTTTTAAAGGGTTTTAAAACCTGTAAAGGTTGATGATAAAATTTGACTTTTCCATCAAAAACAATTCCCATAGGTCCAAAATTATGAGATTGAAAAGCATTGGTATTTGTGGTATGGGTTTTATCTACATCTTTGGCAGAAAAAATGTATTCATTCATGGCAACCACCACGCCGATATTTTTACTTTCTTTTGCGGCAGCCACGGTAACAGCATCCAAAAGATTTCTGTTTCCGTCTTGGCTCATTGCAGTAGAAGGACGCATAGCACCCACTAAAACCACAGGATTATCAGCATTTACAGTTAGGCTTAAAAAATAAGCTGTTTCCTCCATTGTATCTGTTCCGTGAGTGATAACTACTGCGTCGGCTTCATCATTTTGAAAAATCTCTTGGATTCTATTACTGAGTTTTAACCAGGTTTTTATATCTATATCTTGACTGCCGATATTGGCAATTTGTTCTCCGGTTATTTTTGCTTTTTCATGAATTTCAGGTACAGCATTCAACAATTCTTCAATAGGAACTTCTCCGGCTTTATAAGCTGCTTTGGTGTGAGAATCTCCCGACCCGGCAATGGTTCCGCCGGTGGCTAAAATATGTACTCTGGGAAGTGAATTTTCCGAAGCTGTTTGTCCGAAAATTGGAGTTGAAAAACCTATTAATAAACTTAAAATAATCAGTTGAAAATATTTCATTTTATAATACTTAATCTTGTTTTTTGGCATTTAATTTAAGGTATTTATCAATACTGCTGCTTTTTCCAAAAACTACTAAAATATCTCCCTCTTTAAATTCAGTATCCGGGGTTACTACTCCTATAACTTCTTGTTTTTCAGCTCTTCGCCCTATGAGATTGGTGTAATGTTTTTTTCTGATAATCGTAATAACATTGAGTTCATATTTCTTTCTCAATTTAGATTCTATCATGGTTTTTCCGATGATTTCTTTACTGACTTCTACTTCAGAAACCAGATAATCTCCTTCGATTTCAAAATTATCAATACTTCCTCTGAGGTTTATTTTTTTGGTGAGTTGTTCAGCATATTCTTGTTCAGGATGGATAATTTGATCTACTCCCATAGCTTCAAAAATATGGTCTTGAATAGAGGAAGAAGAACGCGCAAAAATCTGACAATCAAAGATGTTTTTTACAATAGCCGTGGTCATAATTGCTGCTCCTTCATCTGCACTGATGGCGATAATAGCTAAATCTGTATTTTTGGTTGGCAGAGATTGATAAGCATTTTCATTGGTAGAATCCATTACCACCGCATGAGAAACTTTATCTTTGATAAGATCTACTTTTTCCGGATTTTTATCGGTTACCAAAACTTCATTTCCGGAATCTGCCAAATGAATAGCTAAAGAAGATCCGAAATTACCCAGTCCAAAGATTACAATTTTCATAAGAAATATGATTTTAAAGGAGAAAATTCAACTTTGTTTTTCTTGTGATGAATCACAAAGGTAGGAATTTAATGTTTTTTAATTGATTAAAATATTTTCTTCCGGATATTGATAAGATTCCGATCGGAGTTTACTTAAAATCCCTGACATTAAGTTGATTAATCCAATTCGTCCTAAAAACATGGTTAAGATTAAAATATATTGGCTGGTTTCCGATAAATGATCGGTGATTCCCATACTTAAACCTACTGTTCCGAAAGCAGAAAACACTTCAAAAGCTACTTCCATCAAGCTGAATTGTGGATCGAAAATCAGCAAAGACATAATTCCAACACCGATAGACATCAAGGAAATCACCATAATGGCAAAAGCTCTTTTTACTGCCACCGGGGCAACTCTTCTGGTTCCGATTTCGATATGTTTTTTATTTCTGGCAATAGAAAATACATTTAAGATTCCCAAAGCAAAAGTTGAAGTTTTGATTCCTCCACCGGTTGAAGCCGGAGAAGCACCAATCCACATCAACAAAATAATCAGCAGTAATCCGGGAACAGAAAAATCAGTATAATTCACAATTTTAAAACCTGTTGTTCTTGCAGTTATAGAAGAAAACATGGCGGTGGTCCATTTTCCGAAAGTGCTTTCGTGATCTTGTAAAACCGTATTGTATTCTGTAAAATACAAAGCTAAAGTTCCACCAACCAATAATATTGCGGTGGTATAAACTACAATTTTTGTGTTTAAAGTAATCATTCTTACCATAGATCTCTTTTTTCTTTTTTGAAAGAGATTGATAAAAAACTGTTTGATATATCTGATAAAATTAAACGAGATAAAATATCCTAATCCCCCGAAAATTATTAAAATCATCAAAATCCAATGTAGGTAATAATTGTATTGTAATCCGGCGGCTTGTAATCCGCCTTCCATGGTAGAAAATCCACCATTGCAATAAGCTGAAATCGCATGAAAAATAGAAAAGAAAACTCGATTTTCTATGGCTAAATGCCTGGTAGCATCATAGATAAAAACAGCTCCCACTGCTTCTACAGCCAAAGAAAAAATTACAATTCTCACAGTGGTTTGCATCGCATTTCCCAAGCGTTCATCTCCTAAAACATTTTTCATGAAAAGTCCTTCTTTAAACGATGAACCACTTTTAAAAAAATAAGCAAAAAAGGAAGTAAAAGTCAACATTCCCAACCCGCCAAGTTGAATTAAAGCCAACATAATACTTTGACCAAAAAGTGTAAATTCTGTAGCAGAATCAATGCTTAGCAATCCGGTAACACAAACTGCACTTGTGGCAGTAAAAAGTGCGTCTTTAAAAGAAATGGGTTCAATTGTGGCACTGGGAAGTAGCAGAAAAAAAGTTCCGATGAGAATAACAATGATAAAGCTACCGATAAAAAGTATAAAAGGATTGAAATAAATCCGATAGATAATTCGCATTAAAAAGGATAAACGGATGAAATAATAAAACAATAATCCATATTCCAAAACTTTGCGATTGGCATAAAAACTATTCAGCAAAGAATCTTCATAATTCAATGTCATGACCACAATATCAATCAATAAAATAGAAGAAAGAATAATGAGGTTGTATTGGGATCTCTTTTTTATGGAAGGATAAAAACTTTTCCCGAAATATTTATATAGATTAAAAACGATTAAAATCAATACAATTCCGAAAAGAATAACCACTTTTTGAGTAGTAAATTCATTATTTGCTGAAAAACCAATATCATAAAAAAGAAAAACGATGAGCAGCAAATCTATAAAATGCGTAAATAGCTGTGTGATTTTTAAATTTTCAAACATACCAAAAGGAGTTATGCGTCATTTTATTGATTTTTCAACTTACGAAAGTAGAATATTCTTCGTTTTAAATACGCTTCAAATTATAAAATTTTAAGGAATAAAACTTAAAATAAATCTTCTATTCTGAAATTAGGAGTTCAAAGACAAGAATAAAAGCATTTAAGCGGAATAGAATTCAAGTAATTACCGATTAATGATTATTTTTGGAAAATAAAAATTCAATCTAATCAACAATCATAAAATTTAAAAATGAAAGGAGTTTTATTAATCAATTTAGGATCTACTGAAAAGCCTGAAAAAGAGAGTGTTAAAGAATATTTAGATGAATTTTTAATGGATGAGCGCACCATGGATTTTCCGTATTGGTTGAGGTCTTTAATTGTAAGAGGAATAATTCTTAAAACTCGTCCGGAGAAATCAGCAGCAAATTATAAACGCATTTGGTGGGAAGAAGGTTCTCCTTTGATTGTGATTTCTGAACGTTTACGAGAAAAAGTAAAAAACTTGATAGATTTTCCTGTAGAAATCGGGATGCGTTATGGAAATCCTTCTATAAAATCAGGAATAAAAAAATTAGTTGATCAAGGGGTGAAAGAAGTGATTTTGCTGCCGCTTTATCCACATTATACCATGTCAACCATTGAAACTGCTTTGGTGAAAGCAAAAGAAATTCAGCAAGAATTTTTTCCGGAAATAAAACTTACTTCTTTACCCGAATTTTATGAGGATCCGAAATATATCGACGTATTGTCACAGAGTATTGAAGAAGAAATAAAAGATTTGGAATACGATCATTTGTTGTTTAGTTACCACGGAATTCCGGTGAGGCATGAACGAAAAACTTCCTATGTTTTAAAAGGAGAAAATTCCGATAAAGAAAAAATCAGTTATAGAGATCAGTGTTTGAAAACCACAGCATTAGTGGCAGAAAAGCTGAATTTAAAACCGGGAACTTACAGTACTTCTTTTCAATCACGTTTGGGAATAGACCCTTGGATAAAACCTTTTACAGATGATACAGTAGAAGGATTTCCTAAAAAAGGAATTAAAAAATTGGCGATGGTAGCTCCGGCTTTTGTGGCCGATTGTGTAGAAACCATAGATGAGCTAAACCGAGAAGCTAAAGAAGATTTCTTTGCAGCAGGAGGAAAAGAATTTAACTTTATTCCTTGTTTAAACGATAGACAAGATTGGGCAGAAACGATTGTAAACTGGATTAATAACACAAAAAAAGAAGAAATTTCTGTACAGGTTTAATCGAAAATTTTCTTGTTTATTTTAAAAAATACTGCTGATGAAGATTTTACATGTAGATATTAATCACCCTTTAATAATCGAACAACTTTCTGCCTATGGATTTGAAAATGAAGAAGATTATACTTCTTCAAAAGAAGAGATAGAACAGAAAATACATCTTTATGAAGGTTTGATTATCCGCAGTAGATTTACGATAGATAAATATTTTTTAGAAGCGGCTAAAAACTTGAAATTCATCGGTCGTTTAGGAGCAGGATTAGAAAATATTGACACGATTTATGCACAGAAAAAAGGAGTAAAACTTTTTTCTGCCCCCGAAGGAAATAGAAATGCAGTTGGCGAACATACTTTAGGAATGCTGTTGTCTTTATTCAACAAATTAAATCAAGCAGATCAGGAAGTCAGAAAAGGATTGTGGCAACGCGAAGAAAACAGAGGGCTTGAGCTTGAAAATAAAACAGTAGGAATTATTGGTTATGGAAATATGGGAAAAGCATTTGCCAAAAAGCTAAGGGGATTTGATTGCGAAGTTTTGTGTTATGATCTCAAAGAAAATGTAGGAAATCAAGATGCAAAACAAGTTGATTTAGAAGAATTTCAAGAAAAAGTTGAAATAGTAAGTTTGCATACACCTTTAAATTCGACATCTTATCAAATGATCAATCGGGAATTTATCCAGGGATTTAAAAAGAATTTTTGGTTTTTAAGCACTGCTCGCGGAACTTGTACGGTTACTACAGATTTGGTGGAAGCTTTAAAAACCGGTAAAGTTTTAGGCGCGGGATTAGATGTTTTGGAGTATGAAAAAAAATCTTTTGAGAATTTATTTACTTCAGAAAAAGAAATACCGGAAGCTTTTCAGTATTTGATAAAAGCTAAAAATGTACTTTTAACGCCTCACGTAGCGGGTTGGTCTATAGAAAGTTATGAGAAATTAGCCCAAACTATTGTAGATAAAATCAAAAGAGAATTTTAATCTGAAATTTCCGGATTCCAAAAGTGTTTTTTAAATTCTTGAACTTGGTTGTCAATCACCACCAAACCTTCATTTTCTAAAAGTTGTTGCATTAAATTTTTTCCGGGAAAATGATGTTTTCCGGTTAAAATTCCTTTTCTGTTGAGTACACGATGTGCGGGAACACCTTCAGGAGAGTTCTTTAAAGCATAACCTACCATTCTTGCACTTTTTGGAGCTCCAATTGCCTTGGCGATGGCGCCATAACTGGTTACTTTTCCATAGGGAATTTGGCGAACAACCGCATAAACACGTTCGTAAAAGTTTTTATCCTTCGGCATTGATGGCTCTAAATAAAGTGATGATAAAAATAATAAACATCAAACCGGACATAAAGAAGTTTGCATATTTAATCAAGAGATTTGTCCGTTTTTGCAGTTTTACAAATGCATTGATATAAAGTGAAAAAACCAAAAATGTAGCTGAAGCTACCACAAAAGCAAATAAAAAAATCAACGGCCAACTATAAAAAGAACTCATATCTGCTTGCAGTTGAGAACTGATAATAATATAATAAGGAATAGGTAAAACGTTCAGTGCAGAGATAAAAAATCCTTTGGCAAAGCTTTTTCTGGATTCTTTTTTTGAAGGTTTATTTTGAATGGGTTTATTTTTGATGGCAATTACCAGAAAATAAACGGATAAGAATCCAAAAATCACCACTCCGATTTTCAGCATGTTGGCTTGAAAACTGGTTTGCTTAAGAATAAACTTAGCCATTAGAATACCGATCATCGCTTGTAAGAAAAGAGCTAAGCAAGCACCGATAGCGGTGATATAAGCATTCTTGATGTCTTTTTTTAATACTACTTTTGCCACGGAAAGATTGACCAATCCCGGGGGGAAACTTCCTGCAAAAGAAGCAAAAAAGAAAATCAATATGTATTTAAAAATGAGCAAAACAATTTAGCTTATACGGAACTTTAAATAGGTAATGGGTTTACCAATTTCCAGATATTGTTTTTCATAAAAAGTCTGTATTTCCGTCACATCTTTCGGAGAATAATTGTTTTTATATACATCGTGATGGGCGTATTCTATGGGATGTCCTAAACCTTCCAACAACCCTAAAGTATAGCCGTGTAAAAATTCACTATCTGTTTTAAGATGAATCAATCCGTTGGGTTTGAGCACTTTTTTATATTTCGCAAGAAAATCAGGATTTGTCAAACGGTGTTTAGTGCGTTTATATTTTGTTTGAGGATCAGGGAAAGTCAGCCAAATTTCATCGATTTCATGTTCTTCAAAAACCAAATCGATCAATTCGATTTGTGTGCGTAAAAATCCAACTCTTGGATTTTGCTGTTCCAAAGCAGTTTTTGCACCTCTCCAAAATCGAGCTCCTTTAATGTCTATACCCAAAAAGTTCTTTTCCGGATATCGAGCTGATAAGCCTAAGCTGTATTCTCCTTTTCCACAGCCTAATTCCACAACAATAGGGAGATCATTTTTAAAAAAATCTGTTCTCCATTTTCCTTTCAAATGGAAATTTCCTTCTACCACTTCTTCTCGAGTGGGTTGAATTACATTAGGAAAAGTTTCGTTTTCTCTAAATCGTTTTAATTTATTTTTACTACCCAAAATTAAAATTTTGACAAAAATAAGCATTGAAAATGAAAATGAACCGCTAAAAGCTATTCGATTATTTATTTAGCATAGAGAAAAATAGAATTATCCGGATTAAAAAAAACCACTAAACTTTTGAGGCTTAGTGGTTTTTAGAAATGAAATTATAAAACAAACTATTATGAACAATAATCTTCAAATGCTTGCTTAAGGTTTTCTGTAATCATCTCCGCAGGACGCCCTTCAATATGGTGTCTTTCAAGCATATGCACAAGTTCACCATCTTTAAATAAGGCCATAGCCGGAGAGCTTGGCGGAAAAGGAACCATGTATTCGCGTGCTTTATCTACCGCTGCAGTGTCTACACCGGCAAAAGCAGTGTACAGATACGTAGGTTTTTTATCCCCTTGAATAGCTTGAATAGCTCCCGGGCGTGCATTTGCTGCTGCGCAACCACAAACAGAGTTGATGACCACAAGTGCAGTTCCCTTAGCTTCTAAAGCTTTATCAACGTCTTCAGCAGTTATAAGTTCTTCAAAACCCGCATGGGTTAATTCCTCACGCATTGGTTTAACAAGTTCTGGTGGATACATATTTATATATTTTTAATGTTCTTAAATTTAATACACAAAGATACAAAGAATATTTGGGCTTTGAATAAGTCTAAATAGAATTAAGACTTTTTTATCTGAAATAGAAAGAGAAGGGGGTAGGTAGTGAGTAATTAGTAGTGAGTAGTGAGATTTGTAGAGGAGAGTTTTTGAGTTGAAGAGTTAAGGAGAGAAAAACAGAACGCAGATGACGCGGATTAAGCAGATTATTGCTGATTTTCAATTTCAAGTTCGAATTCAAATTCAACTTCAAATTCACCTCTCCTCTCTATGTTTTCTGCTTTCTTTTGCAGCAAAAATACTGATGATAAATATCTGAAATGCGTGATAAAACATAAGAGGGAGCAACAGAATTCCCACGATTTTAGTTTGTCCGAATAAAGCTTCAGAAAACACGGCTCCGTGTACTAAAGATTTCTTGGTTCCGCAGTATTGGTTGGTAATCTGATCAGCGTGATTGAATTTTAATATTTTGCTTATTCGTCCGGTAATTCCATAAATCAGAAAAAATAAAATCAAGACAACCACAATCATTACCAGCATATCTAATAATTTCAGTTGACTAAAAATCTTATCTTCAAAAGATTGCACAAAACTTTTATAAATAATCAACAGAATCACAAACTTGTCAAATAAATCAAGTTGACGTTTATATTTTCCGGCTAATTTGGATAAAAATCTTCTTAATAGTAAACCTAAAGTCAATGGGATAACAATTTCTGTAATCAATTGGCTGTAAATAGCGGAGAAATCAAATTCTACCGAAGATTTTTCTGCAAAAGGCATCAACCATAGCGGCGTGAAAATTATACCTAAAATCCCTGAAATACTCGCATTAAAAATAGCGGCAGGTAAATTTCCTTTAGCCATAGAAACCATCACCACAGAAGAGGAAACAGTGGAAGGAAGCGCAGCCATAAATAAAAAAGACAGCCAAATCAATTCATAAGAAGAGTCTTGAACCAAGGGGTAAAAAATCATGACGACTAAAGGAAAGAGCAAAAAAGTAGAGGCTTGTACAGAAACGTGTAATTTCCAGTTTTTCAATCCATTTTTAATCGCTTGGTTGTCCAAGCTCAAACCGTAAAAAAAGAAAATCAACGAAATTCCAATACTGCTGACTTTGTTGAGGTTTACCGGACTATCAGAAGCTCCGAGTTGAGGCAAAAAATAAGCTACAATAATGCTGATGATAATCGCCAGCACAAAAGAATCTATTTTTAGTTTTTTAAACATGGTTTTTCTAAATCTAACTTGCAAAGATAAAAGAGATATGTTTTTAAGAAGACAATAAAAATAGAAATATAATACCTCCATTTTTTTAATTTCTAAACTTTTCAGGATATTTGAGTGTAATCAGACAAGTTTATATTTTTCACCTTGCGAAAATATTTAATCTAAAATGTGTTTTAATTCGAAAAAACTATATTTTTGGATTTTATATACAAGACCCACTCTTGTT
>JAJYSY010000041.1 GCA_021793375.1 Bacteroidota bacterium
TTCGTCAATTTTATTCAAAGTTTCTTCTTTCATTAAATATATACTCAAATATTTTAGAAATGCAAAGATACGAAATTTGAAGTTTTTATAAGCATACTATTCTAAAAGCTTACTTAAACTATTAAAACCACATCTATTTTTTATAAAAAACAAGCTGCTCAAATATATTTAAGTATAGAGCAGCTTAACACCATAAAACATACCCCTATCTTTTCAGGGTAAAATGCCCTTTGAAGGTGGCTGGTCTTTCGCTGAAGCTGCCGTCTTCTGATAAGGTGGTTTCGCGGTATTCTACTCTAAACCAATAATCGTTAGAAGGCATAGCTTTGCCGTTGTAGGTTCCACCCCAACCTTCGCCATCTGGTCTGAGTTGTTTTAAGAGTTTTCCGTAGCGGTCAAAGATGTAAATTTTTGCATTCGGCTGATCTTCTAATCCGAAGATGTTCCAGGTGTCGTTGTAACCATCATCATTCGGGGTGAAGAAATCAGGATAGTCGATTAAAGAGAATGGAGAACGTTAAGGGATATTCATTAACTGTATAAAAACCGTCTCAGAAACCTATTTTTGAGGCGGTTACTTTTTTAAAAATCATTTTTATATTGAATTATTCTTTTTCTCAGAAAACACTCTTTCCTCCTCCATCATTTTAATTTATCTTTGATATTTAGAACATCCTTAAAAAATGAAAAAATTATTACTTCTCCCTTTTTTATTTTTTTCCTTGTGGAGTTCTGCTCAAAATCATGTGGATTTATTCAAAATTAATTACGGAGAAACTTTTAAAAATAATTTCAAAAGCACTCAATTTCATACAAAAGTAAAAACTTTTGAAGCTGAATTTACGCTGCCGATTCCTCTTGATTCTGTTCATGCTTTAATCAGTGGTATAGATCACCAAAACAATCATCTCCAAGTATTTCCTGAAGCACATTCTTCTTCATTTTACAACACAACTTTAAAGTTAGGTTTAGCTTCAGCATGGAATGAAAAATGGAGTTCAAGCATAGTTTTCTTACCTAAATTAGCTTCGGATTATCAGCAATTTTCCGGTAAAGATTTTTATTTGGGAATCTATGCTACTTTTGCGATAAAAAAACAAGACAATTTCAAATACAGATTTGGTTTTTACAGCTCAACAGAAGCTTATGGAGTTTTTGCCACACCCATTTTAGGATGGTATTATAAAAGTCCGAATAATCAACTTGAAATGAATATAAGTCTTCCCATAGATGGAGAAATAACTTATAATTTGAATTTATTTTCTTTAGGAATAGATTATGTAGGAATCAGCAGAAGTTTTAGAATGCATTCTTCAGAAAACCCTAAACTTTATGCAGATTTAAGTTCTTTAGAATTTTCTACTTTTTTACAAACTCAGGCTTTACATCAAAACATTTTACTTCGTGCTAAGTTAGGGTATAGCACAAACAAGTATAAAATTTATGAAGAGGGAGAAAAAATCGACTTGGCTCTTTCTGCTTTTAATTTTGGAGATCACAGAACAGTTTTAAACCCTGCAATTCAAGGCGGTGTTTTCTTCAAAATAGAAGCCATTTACCGTCTTCAACTTTAGTTTTTCTTAGTTTGTTTTAGCAAATTCCGGTTTTATAGTCAATAACGGAATTTCAAGATGTCGCACAATTTTTTCTGCTACAGACCCTAAAAGAATTTTAGGAATTCCACTTTTTCCATGGGTAGTCATAATCACCAACTCTGCATTTTCATTGGCATATTCTACAATAGTATTATGTGCTGAAATATGTTGTTCTAATGTAATTTTAAGCGAAATAGTTTTTCCACTTTGAGTTTGAATTTCTGCTCCATCAATAGTTGGAGAATCCACAAAAGAAAAATCAGCAGAGTTTTCTATACAACTTTTTAAGTTTTCAAGAATTTCTCTTTTCTGCCCCATTATAGCATATTCTGTTAGCTCCGGATTTCCTCCTAACATTATAATTTTATCAAAATCATATTCCAACACACTAAACAGTTCAATTTCAGCTTCAGATTTTTCTGCAAATTCCAAAGCTGTTGTCAAAGCTTCAAAAGATGTTTTGGATCCATCTGTCGGCACTAAAATATTTTGTAATGAAGCTGCTGACTTTTTATTAAAACTCAACACAGGAGTTTGCGACAAACGAATCAAACGCAATGTTACACTTCCTCTTTTGAAAATAGTTTTTCCTTTTCCGCGAGATCCTATAACAATTAAATCATATTCCTTTTCTTTAGCGTGATCTATTATTCCACGTGCAACTTTTACACGATCTGTAATTAATATTTTTCCGCGATTAGCCTCCGGAATATTCTGCTTTAGCTTTTCCTCTAATCTTCTGTAAAGTTTTTCTCGTAATTCATTATGCTTAATCGGAATTTTCAACGGATTCCCCATTACCTCCTCACTGACTTCCAAATAAGTCATTCTGGGAATTACATGAATCAAATCTACTTTAGCTTTATTATTTTTTGCAAGCCAGCGAACATATTCAAAAACAGAAGCAGCGTTTTCTGAAAAATCTGTCGGAACTAAAATTTTTTTAATGGTGGACATATATCACAGGTTTTGAAATTCTAAGCATAAAACTACTTTCTCACTCACAAATATACTTATTTTAATAGAGTACTGCTTTTTTAATCTCGTATTCTTTCTTGAAAAATAATTCTTATTTTATTTTTTACTTTAAACAAAACAAGTAATTTTGTTTTTTAAATTATATTTTTAGATTAACCTAAAAAAATAAAAGTTTTATTCTCTAACTATGTTTGAAGTTGAAGATTTAAGTGTGGTTTATCCTAATGGTTTACAAGCTTTAAAAGAAGTGAATATATCATTGTCAGATATTGGCATTTGCGGAATTATCGGACCAAATGGAGGAGGAAAAACAACTTTTATCAAAGGCGTTTTAGGGTTGACTCCCGCCAAAGGAAAAGTCACTTTTAGAGGAATTCCCATAAAAAAATGGGCTAAAAAAACTGCCTATGTGGAACAAAAAAGAGATTTGGATTTAGATTTTCCTATCAGTGTTTTACAATGTGTTTTATTGGGAACTTATCCTGCTTTAGGATTTTTTAAAAGACCCGGAAAACAAGAAAAAAAACAAGCCGAAAAAGCTCTTGAACAGGTGGGTTTGGCTGATTTAAAAAATCGGCAAATCGGAGAATTATCCGGTGGGCAATTCCAACGTGTTTTAATCGCCAGAACTATTGTTCAAAATGCTGATTTAATTTTTTTGGATGAACCCTTTGTTGGAATCGACGTAAAAAGCGAAGCTATTATTATTGATTTATTAAAAAATCTCGCTGAGCAAGGAAAAAACATTTTTATTGTTCATCATGACCTCAGCAAAGTTCGTCGGTATTTTAAAAATGTCATTTTAATCAATAAAACTGTTATCGCTTACGGAACAGTTAAAAAAACTTACACCAAAGAAAATCTAAAAAACACATTTGAAGTTCTTGACAATCCGTTGTTTTCTTAAATCCACTAATACCTTGAAAAATGATCGAAGCATTACAAACTTTTATAAACGACTTGGTGGAATATCCATTTTTACAACATGCATTCAGCACTTCCATAATTTTAGGAATCACTTGTGGAATGGTGGGCTGTTTCATTATCTTAAGAGGTTTAGCTTTGATGAGCGATGCTATTTCTCATGCGGTTTTACCCGGAGTGGCGATTTCATATATTTTAAAAATCAGTTATTTTTACGGAGCAGTAGTTTTTGGAATTTTAGCAGCTTTAGGAATTAGTTTTGTCAAACATAAAAGTAAAATCAAAACAGATTCTGCCATAGGAATTGTTTTTTCTGCGTTTTTAGCTTTAGGAATTTTATTGGTTACAAAAATCCAAAGTCCGATTAATTTAAATAATATATTATTCGGAAATGTTTTGACCATCACCACAACAGATCGGATTTTAACAGAAGTCGTTTCCGGAGTGGTTTTATTGATAATTTATTTGTTTTTTAAAGAACTCCAACTCACCACTTTTGACCCTGTGATGGCAAAAGCAAGTGGTTTCCCCGTTAAACTTATCAATTATTTACTGATGATTATACTCACTTTAATCACCGTGGTTTCTTTGCAAACCGTGGGCGTAATCTTAGTGGTTTCTTTATTGATAACTCCTGCGGCAACCGCTTTTTTACTGACTAAAAAATTATCTTCCATGCTGTGGATTTCTGCTTTAATCGGAGCCATTTCCGCAACGATAGGGTTATTTTTCAGCGTGACTTATAATTTACCTTCAGGAGTAGTAATTGTACTAACTGCAACTGTAATTTTCTTACTTGTATTTTTCTTAAATCCTAAAAATGGAATCTTTTGGAATTCTACAAAAAGAACTAAAGCACATCGATTTTATCAAAAATAAAATTTCAATTAAAAATCTATTTTCATGAAAAAAATAAAATTCTTATTCCCTGTTTTAATGTTGATTTTTTTCTCTTGTAAAAACGAAGAAAAAAAATCAGAACACACTCCTCAAACAGAAAATGTTGAACAACTTAAAGTTATTTCCAGTTTTTCTATCCTCACGGATATCATTAAAGAAATAGGAAAAGAAAAAGTTGATGTTCATAACTTAGTTCCCACCGGAACAGATCCACATGAATATGCTCCTGTTCCTGAAGACATAAAATTTGCTTCAAAAGCAGATGTTTTTGTTTACAACGGATTAAATTTAGAAGGTGGAAATCAAGGTTGGTTTTTTAAATTACTTCAAACTGTTCGAGCAGATAAAAACAACCTCATCAAAGTTTCTGAAAATGTAAAACCTTTATATTTATCAGATAAAAAAGGAGAAAAAGAAATCAATCCACATTCTTTTATCAGTCCTGTAGTGGGATTAGAAATGGTAAATTCCATCGCAAAAGGATTGATTACTGCAGATGAAAATAACGCAGATTTTTACAAGAAGAATTCAGAAAAATATATTGAAAAACTCAAAAATATAGAAAAAAAATATCGTGAAGAGTTTTCTAAAATTCCTGAAGAAGACAGAGTTTTTGTTGCCAGTGAACAAGCTTTTCAGTATTTAACAGAAGAATATAATCTAAAAGAAGGTTTTATTTGGGCGGTAGATACAGAAGAAAACGGTTCGCCTAATCAAATTAAAAATACTATTTCTTTTGTAAAAGAAAATAATCCTCCGGTTTTATTTGTAGAATCCAATGTGGATACCAGACCGATGAAAACAGTTTCTCAAGAAACAGGAATTCCGGTTTATGCCCCTGCTATTTTTAGTGATGAATTGGGAAAACCCGGAAAAGAAGCAGATACTTATTTAAAATATTTAGCTTATAACCTTAAACATATCAGCAAAGGATTAACGCGAAATGCTAAATAGAAAATTATTTTTTAGAAAATCGCAAAGCATTCAACCAGTTTTTAGCTCCAGCTTGACTGGTTAAATACATTTTAAATGTGATTTTTGTGTTGGGATCTTTTTGTTTTAAAGCTCTATAACGCCACCAAGAAAGAAATAAAATTACCACAGAATGATATTTTAAAAAAATTATAATCAAAAGTTATTTTTCAAACTTCTCATTTTCAACAAACTTACATAAAATAAGTCAGACAAAATAATTTCTGTTTTTCCTCTGCTTTTAAAGTATTGTCAAAAGTTTTTTAAAGTTAATTTTCCAGCAGAAAGAAATGTATATTTGCCTGTTTTTATGAGCAATTCAAATATCAATAAAAACTTTCTGATTATTTTACTGGGAATTTTAGCGGCTATTGGGCCGTTGACCATAGATATGTATATTCCCGGTTTTTCTCTTATTGCAGAAGATTTTCAAACCGATGAAAACCGCGTAGCTTTTACGATGACTTCTTATTTCATTGGAATTGCTTTAGGACAATTGATTTATGGACCTTTAGTTGATAAATACGGAAGAAAAAAACCATTGTTAATCGGATTATTGATTTATATTTTAGCTGCAATTGGTTGTGCTTTTTCGACTTCTATAGAAATGATGGTGGTTTTAAGATTTTTTCAAGCTTTAGGAGGAAGTGCAGGAATGGTTGCTGCTACCGCAATAATTACAGATGTTTATAAACCGGATTATCGCGCAAGAGCTTTTTCTTTAATTATGTTGGTGATGGGAATTGCACCTATCGCAGCACCAAGTTTTGGAAGTTTTTTTATTGAATATTTCAATTGGAAAGCAATATTTTTCTTTTTAGCAGTTTTTGCGACAGCAGTGGCTTCTTTAATTTATTTCTTTCTTCCGGAAACAGGTAAATTTATGCACTCTGATAAATTGAAATTTAAAAAAGTCAGCGGAGATTATTTAAGTGTTTTCAGAAACAGAACTTTCTTCTTTTACACTATGGCAGGAAGTATAGCCAACTCTATGATTTTTGCTTATATCGCTTCTTCTGCTTTTATTTTTCTTACTTATTATGGATTGAGCAAAACTACTTTTTCTTTTATTTTTGGTTTAAACGCCTCCGGAATGATTTTCGGAAGCTACCTCAACGGATTACTCACCAAAAAAGTTTATTATATCAACATCTTAAGAATAGCAATTTTACTCTTAACAGGTTTTGCTGTTTTCTTTAGTATTTTAGTGTTTTTCAATCCTTCTATTCCTTATCAATGGGTGGTTGTAGGAATTTTTGCCATTCAATCTTCTCTTGGATTTACTTATCCTAATGCAATTGCTGCTTCTTTGGCTCCTTTTACGGAAAGATCAGGTTCTGCTTCTGCATTAAACGGAGCTTTGAGAATGGGAATCAGTGCTTTGGTTACAGCGGTAATCGGATTAACTGTAGCCAATTCTGCTTTTACCATGTTTGCAACTATGGCTGTTTTGGCTGTTTCTGCGACTGTGTTTTTAGGATTGGCAAAAAAATATGCTCGATAAAATTATTTTTCTAATTTCTGCTGAAGAAGTTCATATATCTCCGGATAATTCTGATGAATTCTTACCGGTTTCCAGTTTTTATTAATCCACATATGCAGACTGCTTCCTGAGGCTAATAATTCCCCTTGGGGAGCTTTTACTTCATTTTTATCTAAAGCTAAAGCTGAACCGGCTTTTCCTAATCTTCTGGCTTCATAATAAAACCCTAAACGAATCGGAGAAAAACTTTCTATCTTTGTGAAAATCGCTATATTTTCATCATATAAAGCTGACTTTCTATATTTTATATCCACTTCTAAAACCGGCAACAACAATCCTAAACTTTCCATTTTACTATATGGAATTCCATTGGCGCGCATCCATTCTGTTCTTCCTTCTTCAAACCAAGTGATATAATTTGCATGATGCACCACCCCCATTTGATCTGTTTGTTTATAATGAACTCTTAAATTATGTTGATGCCAAATTTCTTTCATAAATAATCTTTCTTTTTCCGGTGAGGAAATTAATTATTTTATCTGAACTGTTGATAGTTTTTCAAGAAATTCTAAAAATCTATTGCTTATAAATCCTCTATTTCTTTTATCAATTTTTCCACCTTCACCGGATTTTGATATATATTTTTCCAAGGATCTTCTTTTTTTCCTAATCTTTTAAAAATATTGGCTAAATTATATTGTTGAGCAGAAGTCAATTTCTTTAATTCTTTCCAATCTAAAGGAGTGGCAACCGGAGCTTTAGGACGAGCGCGTAAACTGTATGGCGCCACTGCTGTTTGTCCATAAGCATTTCTCATCACATCTACATAAATCTTATTTTCTCTTTTGTTTTTTCTCACTTCAGCAGTTAATTTTTCGGGATATAAATCTGCTAAATGTTGAGCTGTTTTTTGACTGATTTTTAAAACCTTATCAAATTCCACTTCAGGTTTTATGGGAATTACCACATGCAATCCTGTAGATCCTGTTGTCATTACATAAGTTTGAATTTTAAAATTCTCTCGAAAAAATTCCCTGATGATTTGAGCTGCTGTTTTTACTTTTGAAAAATCTTCATCAGAAGGATCCAAGTCAAAAATAAGTTTATCCGGTTTATTAGGATTTTCAATTTTACTCAACCAAATATGTGGAGTTACACAGGCTTGACTTGCCAAATAAACTAAAGTTGCTTCCTCATTTCCTAAAATATATTCTACCTCTCCTCCTTCTTTTTTAGGGAGTTTTTTAGTAGAAATCCATTCCGGAAAATAATCAGGAGTATTTTTCTGAAAAAATTTCTTTCCTTTAATTCCATCCGGATAACGCAGCATTGTTAAAGGCCTGTTTTTGATATGCGGTAAAATATATGGGCTGATTTTTTGATAGTATTCCATAATATCTTGTTTGGTATATTTTTCTGCCGGATAAAAAACCTTTTCTTTATTGTTGACTTCAAATGTTTTTCCTGCTATTTTCATGATTTCTCTTCTTTTTCTATTTCTTTCATCGTTCTTCCGGTTAAAACAGATTTATTTTCTGTTTTAGTAGGTTTTCTTCTTGCATCAGCTTCTTTATCCTCTATTTTTTTTAATAACCATTGTTCGTTTTTTTCTTGATTTTTCATTCTTAACAACACATATCCACCTTTTAATTTATGACCGTTTAACACAAAAGTACAATGTCCGTTTTCCAATTGTTTTTGCATAGAAATCGGTTTGTTATTTTCATCTTTTTTATCTGTGGAATAAGTTCCGGAATCCCAAACCATCACTGTTCCTCCTCCATATTGATTTTTGGGAATCACCCCTTCAAAATCTGCGTATTCCAACGGATGATCTTCTGTTCTGATGGCTAATCTTTTTACTTTTGGATTTGTTGATGGACCTTTGGGAATCGCCCAGCTTTTTAAAACACCTGCTATCAACAACCGAAAATCATAATGCAAATTTGTGGCTTCATGTTTTTGAATAACAAAAATTTTCTTGTCTGCATCTTTTTGGTTTTTATCTCCGCCAAAAGGTTCTGCAGATAAATCAAAATCTCTTTTTTCTCTATATTTCTTTAAAAGATCCTTCTCAGCCATGATTTATATTTTTAGAAGTAAAGCATTAAATTAGATAAGAATTTCTTAGTCGATTAACGTTTTTGCAACATTTAACAACTCAAAAGCATATTAAAATTTATCTTTATAGAAATTAACTTAGGTTAAGCTTAGCTGCTCAAAAGCTGTCTATCTTTGTATAAAATAAAACGCTATGGAATTAGGAATAGGAATGTTTGGAGATTTATCTCACGACAAAGAAAAAAACGAATATCAAAAACCTGCTGAAAGATTACAGCAAATTATAGAGCAAGTAAAATTAGCAGATGAATTGGGTTTAGATGTTTTTGCTATGGGAGAACATCATCGAGAAGATTATGCAGTTCCTGCTCCGGAAATTATGTTGGCTGCTTTATCAACAGTTACAAAAAACATCAAATTAGCCAGTGGCGTAAGCGTAATCAGTTCTGCTGATCCTGTGAAACTTTATCAAGATTTCGCAATGATTGATTTAATTTCTAATCAACGAACAGAAATCTTTGCGGGAAGAGGAAGTTTTATTGAATCTTTTCCTTTATTTGGTTATGATTTAGCCCATTATAATGAGCTTTTTGAAGAAAAATTAGCTTTATTATTAAAGCTAAATAAAGAGGAAAACATTTCTTGGGAAGGTAAATTTAGAGCTCCGATTAAAAACCAAACGGTTTATCCGCAACCGGAAAGAGAAATCCCAATTTGGGCTGCTGTTGGCGGAACTCCGGCTTCAATTGAAAGAGCTGCCAGATATGGAATTCCGGTGATTTTTGCAATTATTGGCGGAATGCCAAATCAGTTTACTCCTTTGGTGGAATATTATAAAGAGCAATTCATCCGTTATGGACATGATTTTAATAAACTTCAAATCGGAGTGCATTCTCATACTTTTATTGGAGAATCTAAAGAAGAGGTCTTAAAAAATTATTTCCCACACTATAAAGAACAAATGGACAGAATTGGAAAAGGCCGTGGATGGGCGCCTTACACTCAACAGCAATTTGAAGGAGGAATGAGTCCGCATGGAGCTTTGTTTATGGGAAGCCCGGAAGATGTAGCAGAAAAAATAATCAAGATTATTGAAATGTTTAATTTAACAAGGTTTATTGCACATTTAGATGTTGGCGGACCTTCTCATGAAGAGATGATCAGAAATATTGAAGTTTACGCCAAAGAGGTAGTTCCTATAGTTAGAAAACATTTTGAGAAAAAATAATTCTTTTTAATTTTAAAATCCGAATAGTTTTAATACTTATTCGGATTTTATTTTTAAGGAAGTTTTTGTAAGAAATAAAAAACTATTCCTCCTAAAAAATAACAAACCACATCCCAAAAATCTGCTGTGTATCTTTCGGAATATTTCGGTAAATACACTTCAAAATAAACGGAATAAATTACTACAAGTGTGAAGATAGATAAAACATCTATTCTTATGGAATTGTCTTTTTTAAAAAACCAAAATATTCGCAAACAAATAAATCCTACTATGGGAATTACTAAAAAATCATTGAGATAAAAGAAAATAAAATCGGGAGCAGAAATTTGATAATATCTTAAAAATTCAACCAGCAGAAATAACAAAAAAGAGATTCTCACATAAATATGTAAGGTTTTTAAAGGTGTTTTTTGTTTCAAAACAAAAGAAAAGAAATTAACCAAGCAATAAAACTTCCTACAGCCACTACTCCAATCCACACTCCGTTTATGATTTTATATAAACCTCTGTAAAAAAAAGAATCAGATTTTTTCCACTTCATCAAAGGAGAAGTTTTTGTAGCGCGAGCTTGTGCTTCTTGCTTTCTCTTTAATTGTGCCGGACTAATATTTCTTTTAGAACCGGAGGTTTTTTGTTTATACAAAACCTGCACTTTTGGTCGTTCAGATTTTGCTTTTTTTTCTGTCATAAATCGGCTGATGAATTATTTGCAGTCAGTCTCACAAAAATACATATAATTAAAACTAATCCCTTACTCTTATAATTTTATTGATTTTTATAAATGATAATAACAAGCTTTAAACTTATTTTTCTGTAAATTTAAGTTCTAACTAACTATCCTTATTTTTAAACTTTTATTTCATGAAAAACTTCAATTTCTGTCCGCATTGCAGTTCACAAAATTTCAACATAGCAAATCAACATAGATTTTCTTGTGAAGATTGTGGATTTATCTATTATCATAATGTTGCATCAGCTGTAGCAGTAATTATAAAAAAAGAAAATCAGCTGTTATTTTTAAAGAGGAATTGTAATCCTAAAAAAGGAATGCTGGATTTACCCGGCGGATTTACAGATCCAAAAGAAACAGCTGAAGAAACTTGTGTGAGAGAATTAAAAGAAGAACTCAATTTAGATTTTAATCCCCAAAATTTCACTTATTTTACTTCTTTTCCCAATCAATATAAATATGGAAAAGTAACTTATCACACAGCGGATTTAATTTTTATCACTACTCTTCCTGAAAAAGCAAAAATCAAACTTGAAAAAAAAGAAATTCAAGCCTTTCAATGGGTTGAAAAATCTAATATTGAATTGGAAAAAATTGCTTTTATCTCCTTGAGAAATGCTTTAAAAAAATATTTAGAAAGCTGAAAATCAGACTTTTAAATATTTTTCAAACTCTTCTTTTACTTTATTTTCCATTTCTTCTCGATTTACTTTACTTCGAGTTAAGAGAATTGCAAAACCATTCATTTGCAAAAGTCCTTTCAATCTTGACAACCAATCATCTGTAGTTAATTTTTTTTCAGATTTTAATTGTGGTTCTGCCATTTGCAGATAATTCATTATCGTATTATCCAATTTTTGAAGTTCTGCTTCAGAAAGATAATTACGTGCTATTTTAAGGTTTTCTACTGTAGGTTTTTGAATTTGAGGATTTTGGATTCCCAAAAGAGGTTTTTCTGCATCCACACGTTCATGAATTAACTCTTCCGGAGTGCGATAAAGCATAGCATAATAAATAATTTTTTGGAGTTCTTTAAAAAAATCTTCTAACTTATTTTCCTGTGGATTATAATCTGTGCTGGCTTGATAAAATTCTTTTGATTTTTCTTTTAAAATATCTTCTGCAGTAGATTTTTCACTCATTTTAATATTGTTTTTTTGACTTTTTCAAAGTTAATCATTAGAACCTTCAATCAAGATTGAAATCTTAATTTTTTATTGTTAAGATATTCCATGTTTTTTAGGCTATCATAAAATTTCCCATAGATTTTTATAACTTTGCAGTGTGAAAAAAGATAAGAGAGACATACGCGCTTTAAGCAAGGAAGAGTTACGAGATTTCTTTACGTCTATTGGTCAACAAGCTTTTAGAGGAAATCAAGTTTATGATTGGTTGTGGGCAAAAGGGATTCGGAATTTTGAAGATATGACCAACATTTCTAAGGAAACTCGTGAAATGTTGGCGGATAGTTTTGTAATCAATCATATTGAAGTTGATAAAATGCAAAAAAGTAATGATGGCACCATCAAAAATGCTGTTCGACTTCATGATAAAAACATTGTGGAATCTGTTTTAATTCCTACAGATACCAGAACAACGGCTTGTGTTTCTTCGCAGGTGGGTTGTAGTTTAAACTGTGCTTTTTGTGCTACCGCTCGTTTAAAACGCATGAGAAATCTTAAGCCTGATGAAATTTATGATCAGGTTTTTGTAATTGATCAACAAAGCAGACTTTATTTTGATCGCCCGCTTTCCAATATTGTTTTTATGGGAATGGGAGAACCGCTGATGAATCATAGAAATGTTTTACAAGCTATAGAAAAAATCACTTCTCCTGAAGGTTTAAATATGTCTCCAAGAAGAATTACAGTTTCTACTTCCGGAATTCCAAAAATGATTAAGATTTTAGCAGACCAGGAAGTGAAATTTAATTTAGCGGTTTCTCTTCACTCTGCAATTGATGAAATAAGGACAAAAGTCATGCCTTTTAATGAAACTTTTCCTTTGGCAGATCTTAAAGAAGCTTTGATTCATTGGTATGAAAAAACCAAAAGAAGAGTTACTTATGAATATTTAATTTGGGATGGGATTAATGATCGTCAAGAAGATATTGATGCTTTAATAGATTTTTGTCAAGCTATTCCTTGTAAAGTAAACATCATAGAATACAATCCTATTGATGATGGAATTTTTCAACAAGCAAATCCTGAAATCACCAATAAATATGAAGTGGCTTTAGAACGCCATGGCATCACTGTTACGGTTCGCAGATCTCGCGGAAAAGATATTGATGCGGCTTGTGGTCAATTGGCCAATAAATCTATTGAAGAAGCTCCAATTTTAAAGAAATAAAAAAAGTCGTCTGAAAAATCAGACGACTTTAATGTAATGTCTTCGAGTTTGTAAATATTACAAACGATCTTTAATTCTTGCTCTTTTTCCTTGTAATTTTCTGAAGTAGAAAATACGAGATTGAGAAACTTTTCCTCTTTTATTTACTTCAATTCTTTCCAGAGCCGGTAAGTTGATTGGGAAAATTCTTTCTACCCCAACAGTTCCACTCATTTTACGAATTGTAAAAGTTTTGGTTGCTCCGTTTCCTCTGATTTGAATAACAACTCCTCTAAAAAACTGAGTTCTTGATTTGTCTCCTTCAGTAATTTTGTAATAAGCTGTAATTGTATCTCCTGTTTTAAACTCAGGAAATTCCTTTCTTTCGATGTACTTGTCTTCTACGTACTTAAGAATAGGTTTCATAACTATAAAAATAATTTATCGCTTTTCTGAAGTAACATTCACGATTCTCGTCAGAGGTTAATTCAGAATGTTTGCAAAATTAAATAATATTTTTATTTACACAAGTTTTTTCTACTTAATCTTTTAGCAAATCAGGTCTTCTTTTTGCTGTTCTTTCTTCAGCTTTTTTTTCTCTCCATTCTTCAATCTTGGCAAAATTTCCTGATCTTAATACTTCCGGAACTTCCCAACCTTTATAATTTGCCGGACGCGTATAAATTGGTGGCGCCAATAACCCGTCTTGAAAAGAATCTGTCAAGGCTGAAGTTTCATCTCCTAAAACACCGGGGAGCAATCTTATTACGGCATCTGCAATTATGGCTGCACCTAATTCTCCTCCGGTTAAAACATAATCTCCTATAGATATTTCACGCGTAATCAAATGATCTCTTACCCTTTGATCTACACCTTTATAATGTCCGCAAAGGATAATTATATTTTCTTTTAGAGATAACATATTAGCTGTTTTTTGTTCAAACTGCTCTCCGTCAGGAGTCATATAAATTATTTCCTGATAATCTCTTTCGGATTTTAATTTGGTGATGCATTTATCTATGGGTTCAATCATCATTACCATTCCGGCTCCTCCTCCATATTGATAATCATCTATTTGCCTGTAATTATCATGCACATAATCTCTTAGGTCATGCAAATGGATTTCTGCTAAGTTTTTTTCTATAGCTCTTTTGATGATAGAAGTTTCAAAAGGACTTTTTAATAAATCCGGAACAGCTGTTATGATATCTATTCTCATGTTTTTCTTTATTAAAAGTAAAAAAAATAAGGGCGAAATTAAAATATTTACGCCCTTATATATTACGCAATTTAAGATTAATTTCTCAAATTATTCTTTTGCATTTTTCATACGCTCATCTTGCAATTGACGACCTAATTTCTGTTGAGTTTCCAATGATTTCTTTCTATATTCATCAAATTCCAACTGATTTTGTTCCAGGTCTTTTTTAGCTTGGGCAGTTTCATTTTTATTTTTTTGATAGGTAAAAAATAAGATTACCAAAATCAAAACCAGAAAAACGACAATTCCATATACTACATTTTGATAAGTAGCTTTTTGGACTTGCATGCCCAACCAACTAAATTCATCTTTGCTCTTTTCTGCTTTCTCAAGATTTTCATCTGTTTTTCTTAATTGCTTTTCCAGCTGATTGATTTCTTGAGTGTGTTTTTCATTTTCTTCTTTTAATTCATCAATCTGTTTAGAAAGTTGATTAATTTCTTTAAGAGTAGCAGATCTGAGGTTTGAAATTTTAAAACGCTTTACAACTTTATAATCTTGATAATTATTAGAAGTATTCATCATCTCCTCAAATTGATCATCTATGGAAGCTGCTTCGGGAGTATTTTGTGCAAAAGCTCCTTCAGCAGAAAACAAAAAGATTATCAATGAAAAGATTACATATTTTCCTAAGTTCATCAAATAGCGTTTTTTGAAATTATTAATAATAAGTAAATCTTCTTACTTTAGAAATATATTTAGCCAATCTCATTACTTGATGACTATATCCATATTCATTATCATACCACACATAAAGCACTACATTTTTACCTCCCGCAGAAGCTACTGTTGCTTTACTGTCATAAATTGACGCGGCAGATGAGCCCATGATATCTGAAGAAACCAACTCATTGTCTGTAGAATATTGAATTTGGTCAATTAATGCACCATTTAAAGCTGATTCTCTGATTTTATCATTGATTTCTTCCACAGAAGTAGATTTTTTCAAATCTAAATTTAAGATTGCTAATGATCCATTCGGCACAGGAACACGAATAGCACTTGAAGAAAGTTTTCCTTCTAAAGATGGTAAAGCTTTTGAAACTGCTTTTCCTGCTCCGGTTTCTGTAATTACCATATTTAATGCTGCTGCACGACCTCTTCTGTATTTTTTGTGCATATTATCTACCAAATTCTGGTCGTTTGTATAAGCATGAATGGTTTCTAAATGACCGTGATTTATTCCATAAGTTTCTTCTACAACTTGTAAAATTGGCGTGATTGCATTTGTTGTACAAGATGCTGCAGAGAAAATATCGGTTTTATCCGGATCAAAATCTCCTTGGTTTACGCCATGTACAATATTAGGCACCTCACCTTTCCCCGGTGCGGTAAGCAATACTTTTGCCACTCCTTTAGCTTTTAGATGAAGCCCTAACTCTTCTTCTGAACGGAAAGCTCCGGTATTGTCAATTACTAAAGCTTCTTTTATTCCGTATTTTTCATAATCAATTTGATCAGGGCTGTTTGCACTAATCATTTGAACAGTAGTTCCGTTAATAATCAGATTTTTATTTTCTGCATCTACTAAAACGGTTCCCGGGAAATGTCCGTGCACAGAGTCTGTTCTTAACAAAGCTGCTCTTTTTTCTAAAACAGTTTCTGTTAACTCTCCACGTGTTACAATTGCTCTTAAACGCAATTGACTTCCTTTTCCTGTTGCAGTCATCAACTCGCGAGCTAAAAGGCGTCCGATTCTTCCAAATCCATAAAGAATAACATCTTTAGGTTTGATATTTTCAAAATCTTGAGCGTTTTTAAGTTTTTTAGCTACAAATGCTGCTGCATTATCCTCTTCTTGTGATTGATATTCATGGGTTAATTTTCCTACATCAAGTTTAGAAGGTGGTAAATTAAGGTTTTTAATCCCTTGGGCTACTTCTACCAAATCAAAAATTGAGATTGGTTTTTCAACAAAATCTGCTGCGTATTCGTGAAGATTTAAAATCTCACTTACATTATTGTTGATTAATTTGTTTCTGAAGAAAACTAATTCAATTGATTTGTCATACCATAAATCGCTGACAATTTTTATCAATTCAACAGCAACTTTACTTTTGTCTGCTTGATAAATTAGCTCTTTTTCATAAGTATCGACTTGGCTCATAAAAAATTATATATTGGTTTTAGATATTGCGCGAAAATAGGCATTTTTAAGCTTTAAAAAAACTATAAATTCCTGAAAATTAATTCTCAAAGAATTTATAGTTTAAAAGTGTAATCTTTTTATGTTTTTGTTTTAAAAAGCTAATGTTTCTTGTTGCCCTTGACGGTTTTGAAAAGTAATTTGTGTTCTTTCATACTGATTTTTGTTTTTAATCAGTTGCCTAACTTCATCTACTGTATTAACTTTTTTTCCGTCTATCCCGACAATAATATATTGGTCTTGAGGAATTTTTATGTATCGTGAAGTAGCTTGTGCAATTCTTACTCCTCTTTTGGCTTTAAATTGTTTTAAATAATCTTCTTCTGCATTTATTAATTCCAATCCTGCTACTTCTAATATATACACATCATGTTCGGTGAGATTTACTTTTGTTTTATTCTTCTTTTTATCTCTTAAATAAACTACCTCCACCTGATCTCCCGGGCGTTTTGTTCCGATATAAGAAGTTAAGTCAGCCATTTTTCTGATTTTTATTCCATCAACCTCTATAATTAAATCCTCTGATTGCAAACCCGCTTTTTTGGCCCCATTATTTACTTCGGCAACAAATACACCCTGCGAAAGAGAATATCCTAACTTTTTTGCAATTTTAGAATCTACTGTATTTCCTGAAATTCCCAATATAGCATGTTTTACATTTCCATATTCCATTAAATCTTCTACAATTTTTCTGGCATTATTACTCGGAATCGCAAAACTATAGCCCACATAACTTCCGGTTTGAGAAGTAATTGCAGTGTTAATACCTATCAATTCCCCTTCTGTGTTTACCAAAGCTCCTCCGCTATTTCCCGGATTTACTGCTGCATCTGTTTGAATGAAAGATTGCAGTTTTGTTCCGCCTTCATTTAAATTTCTTCCTTTAGCACTTATAATTCCCGCTGTTACTGTTGAAGTTAGGTTAAAAGGATTTCCAACTGCCAAAACCCACTGTCCTACTTTAGTGGTATTACTATCTCCAAAAGGTAAATAATCCAAATCTTCTCCATCAATTTTTATCAACGCCACATCTTCTTTTTCATCTGCTCCAATTATTTCTGCTTGATAAGTTTTATTATTGCTTAAAGTAACTTCCAATTCATTGGCACCTTCTATCACATGATTATTGGTTACAATATATCCGTCAGAAGTGATGATTACTCCTGAGCCCATTCCACGGATAATTTTTCCGGCACGAATTCCCATTAAGTATTCTGAAATATTTCTCGGAGCATTTCTAACTTCAACATTTTTTACGTGAACAACAGCAGAAACAGTTTTATTTGCTGCTTTGGTAAAATCCGGGTTTTCTGTAAAAGAATATCCATTTTGATGAGTTACCAATCTTGAAGAATTCTCCTCTTCATTTTCCAATATATTTTGTGTTGTAAAATCATCTGAAGAGAAGTCCTTTATCGCTTCACTCAGTTTTTCTGTTTGTTGTTTGTCTTCTACAAATAATTTATATCCTCCAAGAGCGATCACTCCTCCTAAAAGAGAAGCAAAAACCATTAAAGTTAATTTTTTCATTTTAATTGATGATTTTATAGTTTAATTCAAGTTTTCGTAAAATTAAATCAACTAAAAATAGGAATCAAGTATTTTAACCAGATTTTAACCTGCCCAAAACTTGAGAATTTTCATTGTTTTTTCAAGAAAAAACACCCTAAAACAATAAAAGATAAAAGATTTGAAAATTAGAATACTAATAGTTAAGTTTGCGCTACTTTAGATTAAGTCTAAATTAACTATATTATATGCGAACATTTTTACTGATTTTTGCTTTTTTTATCTTGGTTTTGGCTTCCTTATTAATTGGAGTCAAACAAATAGATTGGGCAAATTTCAATAGCATTATAGAAAGCGGAAGTTTGGTTTTTAAAGTAAGCCGTTTCCCCAGAACAATCGCCTTGATTTTAGCAGGAGTCGGTTTAAGTGTTAGTGGTTTAATCATGCAACAGATTTCACTAAATAAATTTGTTTCTCCAACCACCGCCGGAACTTTAGATGCTGCAAAATTAGGAATTTTAGTCGGATTAATATTTTTTCCGGGAACTTCTAATTTCACTCAAATGAGCTTTGCTTTTCTCTTTACGATTTTGGCAAGCTTAGTTTTTATGCAAATGCTCAAACATATCAAACAACGGAGTTTGATTTATATTCCTTTATTAGGAATTATGTTTGGAAATGTTTTGGCTGCAATCGGAACTTTTTTTGGTTATAGATTTGACATTATCCAAAATATGGAAACTTGGTTGATTGGAGATTTCTCTAAAGTTTTACAAGGAAATTATGAACTTATTTATATCAGTTTGCCCGCAGTGATTCTCACTTATTTATATGCCAATAAACTAACTGCTTTGGGTTTAGGAGAAGAAACTGCCAAAAGTTTGGGTTTGAAATACAACACCTTAGTTTTTATAGGTTTGATTTCAATTTCACTAACGGTGAGTGCAGTAATGATTACCGCCGGAGCAATTCCGTTTTTAGGACTTATTGTTCCCAATATTATCAGTTTATTTTACGGAGATAATTTAAAAAAATCCCTGCCTTACACCGCTCTTTTAGGAGCCACTTTATTATTGTTTTGTGATATTGTAAGCAGATTATTGATTTATCCTTTTGAAATCCCAATTGGTTTAACCATCAGTATTATTGGAGGAATTATCTTTTTAGTACTCATCAGAAAAAGAATTCGCTATGCTTAAAAAAAGAATTTTTATACTGGTTGGAATCACCATTAGCATAGTGCTGGTTTACTTGCTTACTTTAGTAGGAAACAACCCTGATTATGTAATTCCAAAACGCGCCACAAGATTGGCTGCCATGGCTTTAATTGCTTGTAGTATTGGATACTCTTCAGTGGTTTTTCAAACTATTACCAACAACAGGATTTTAACACCTTCCATTATGGGATTTGAAGCAGTTTTTATTCTGTTTCAAGCTTTTATAGTTTTCTTATACGGCGATAAAACTTTTCAAGTAATTGAACAGCAAACCAATTTTTTATTTTCAGTGGTGTTGATGTTTGGTTTTGCCTTGATTTTATATTTCGCATTATTCAGAAAACGACAAGTACACGTATATTTCCTGTTATTGGTAGGTCTGATTTTAGGAGCAGTTTTTAAAAGCATGACTTCTTTTTTAGAATTGGTTATCGATCCTAATGAGTTTGCTTTTGTGCAGCGTTATTTGTTTGCAAGTTTTAACAATATCAACACCAACTTATTGGGGATTTCCGCCATTGCTTTATTTATCAGCTTATTGATAGGAACAAGAATTTTACACAAATTAGATGTTTTACTTTTAGGAAAAGAGCAAGCCATCACCTTAGGAATTAATTATCAACGCTTGGTGCAAATCAGTTTGCTTTTGATTGCTATTCAAGTTTCTATTTCCACTGCCTTGGTGGGACCGATTACTTTTTTAGGAATTCTGATTGCCAATTTGAGTTATGAATTTATTCCTTCTTATAAACATCGTCATACAATTTTGGGCGCAAGTTTATTTGGAATTATTTTAGTGGTCGGCGGACAATATCTTGTTGAACATTTATTTAATATGAATACTACCATAAGTATTCTAATTAACTTTGTAGGAGGAGTTTATTTTATCTTCCTTCTACTCAAATCGAGAAGATTATGATTACAGTTAAAGATTTACATAAAAAATATGGAGACCATCCGGTTTTAAATGGTTTAAACATAGAATTTCCTAAAGGAAAAGTAATTTCTTTAATCGGAGGAAATGGAGCCGGAAAAAGTACACTTTTAAGTGTAATTAGTAAATTAATTGATCAAGACAAAGGACAAATCACCTTATCTAAAGAAGATATCACCAATATTTCTCATAAAGATTTTGCTAAAAGATTATCCTTTTTAAGACAATCTAATTTTACACATATTCGTCTTAAAGTTCATGAATTGGTTGCTTTTGGAAGATTTCCTTACAACCGCGGAAAAAAAATGAGCAAAGAAGACAAGCAAAAAGTTGAAGAAGCCATTACATTTATGGAACTCGACAATATTGCTAACAGTTATTTAGATGAATTAAGCGGCGGACAAAGACAACGCGCTTATTTGGCAATGATTTTAGCTCAAGACACAGAAAATATTTTATTGGATGAACCTTTAAATAATCTGGACATGAAATATTCTGTTCAGATTATGAAAACCTTAAAAAAATTCGCAAGAAAACAAGGAAAAACTGTAATTCTAATTGTTCACGATATCAATATTGCTTCTCAATATTCTGATTATATCGCTGCCTTAAAAGATGGTGTTGTACAACATTTTGGAACTACAGATGAAATCATAAAACCGAGAATTTTAAAAGATATTTTTGATATAGATTTTGAAGTAATTCTCAACAGAGGTTGTAAATTCTGCCTTTATTACAACTGATTTTACAATTAAAAAAACAACCTAAACATTTAATAATTAGCATTTTAAATCTCACAATCATGAAAATAAAATTCAACCTTATTTTTATATTTATTCTCAGCTTAAGTTTTCAAGCTTGTAAAAACGAAAGCAATTCAAACGCCAAATCTTCTGATTTAAACGATGAAAACTCTATCGTTTTAACGCATAAATTCGGAGAAGTCCGCGTTCCTAAATCTCCGGAAAGAGTCGTACTTTTTGATCTTGGTATTTTAGATATTTTTGATGAATTAGGTATTGAAGAAAATGTAGTTGGAATTCCAAAACAAACTATTCCTAAGTATTTAAAAAGTTTTAAAGATGATAAATCCATCATTAACACAGGAAGTTTAATTGAACCTAACTTTCAGAAAGTAAATGAAGCAAATCCGGAATTAATCATCATCAGCGGAAGACAAGAAAAAGATTATGATGAATTTTCTAAAATTGCTCCTACCCTGTTTATAGATCTTGATTATAAAAATTATGTAAATTCTATCAGCAAAAATCTTGCTGAAATAGGTGAAATTTATGACTTAAAAAAGGAAGCTAAAGCAATCAATGAAGATGTTTTACAAACCATCAAATCAGAAACAGAAAACAATAAAGATTTAAAAGGTCTTTTTGTCATGCACAACAATGGAAAATTTAGTGCTTACGGAAAAAATTCTCGTTTTGGATTTTTACATGATGATTTTGGAATAACTCCTGTTTCTGAAGATATTGAGGCTTCTTCTCATGGATTATCAATTTCAAGTGAATACATCCAAGAAATGAATCCTGATATTTTGTTTATTTTAGACAGAAATGCTGCTATTGGAGAAGGAAAAATCAATAAAGATATCATAGAAAACGGTTTGATTAAAGAAACTTCTGCTTATAAAAATGGCCGTATTGTTTACCTCTCTCCTGAAGTTTGGTATCTCTCCGGCGGTGGCGCCACTTCCATAAAAATGATGGCAAAAGAAGTGGGAGCTATACACTAAAAATTGACATTTTTTATCAAGAAGCCGTC
>JAJYSY010000042.1 GCA_021793375.1 Bacteroidota bacterium
TCTATATTTTCTACTATAGGATTGTTATACATAATGTTTATTGCCGGTTTAGAATTGGATATGAATCAATTCAAAGCTCATAAAAACAAAAGTTTAGTCTTTGGATTTTTCACTTTTGCCATTCCGATGGCCATAGGTTATCCGGTATATTATTATATTTTAGGACAATGGGATGAACATATCAGTCAAGAAGCAGCTTTGCTTACTGCCAGTATGTTTGCAACACACACTTTGGTGAGTTATCCGATTGTCAGTAAATTAGGATTGGCAAAAAACGTGGCAACTTCTATTACTGTTGGAGCTACAATTTTAACAGATACTGCTGTTTTAATTTTATTGGCCGTGATTTTAGGATCACACTCGGGTGGACTTTCTCAAGAGTTTTGGATTCAGTTGATTATTGGAATTATCCTTTTTTCAGCTTTTATGTTTTATGTAATTCCAAAACTGACAAGATGGTTTTTTAGACAATTTGCCAGTGAAAAACATTCGCATTACATCTTTATTTTAGCCGTGGTTTTCTTGGCAGCTTTCTTGGCAGAAATTGCAGGATTAGAAGCAATTATCGGAGCTTTCTTTGCCGGATTGGCTTTAAATAAATTGGTGCCTAACTCCTCTACTTTAATGAATAGAATTGAATTTATAGGAAATTCATTATTTATTCCATTTTTCTTTATCAGTGTTGGAATGATTGTAGATGTAAGTGTAATTTTCCAAGGACCTTTAGCTTTGATTATTGCTGCTACTTTAACAATTGTGGCTTTAGTAGGAAAATGGTTGGCTGCTTGGGTTACCCAATTGGTTTATAAATTTACCAAAGGACAAAGAGGAATTATTTTCGGATTGAGCAGTGCCCACGCTGCAGCAACTTTAGCAATTATTATGGTGGGACACGAAGCGGGAATTATTGATGATAATATCTTAAACGGAACCGTAATCTTGATTTTAATCACTTGTATTATTGCTTCTTTAGTTACAGAAAAAGCTGCTGTAGAAGTGATTAAAGATACAGAAGATGATTATAAATTGGATCCGGCAATGGCAAATGAAACTATTTTGATGCCTATTGCAAATACACATAATATTGAAAAAATGTTGGATTTTGCAGTGTATGTAAAAGATAAGCAATCTGAAATTCCACTTTCAATTTTAAGTGTTGTTCCTAATACTGATGAAGCAGAAAAGAAAATTATTAAAGCCAAAGAAAGTCTGGAAGCTGTTTTAAAAGAAACTAAAGCTTCTGAAACTAATGTTGAAGTAAAAGCAACTATAGATCATAACGCAGCAAGTGGAATTGCAAGAACTGCTCGTGAAGTTATGGCAGATTTAATTTTCTTAGGTTGGCCGGAAAAAGTTGGTTTTGTAGATAAAATCATCGGAGATAAAATGGATAGTATTATTTCTCTGACAGAAAAAACACTATTTATTTGTGATTTTAAAGCTCCATTAATCGATCATAAAAGAATATTTTTAGTAATTCCTCCACACGCAGAATTTGAAGAAGGTTTTGTAATTTGGATGAACAAAATGGTGCAATTATCAGTAGAATTATCTATTCCTATTGAATTGCGTTGTACAGAAACAACTTATCATTTTATTCAAAAGTTTGTGAAAAACAACAAACTCAGTCTTACAATAGAATATAAAGAATTTAAAGATTGGGAAGATTTCTTTATTCTTACAAAAGATATTAAAGACACTGATTTACTGATGGTTGTGGGCGCAAGAAAAGGATATATTTCTCATAACTGGAATATGCAACGCTTGCCGGGTAAATTAGAAAGACATTTACCAAATCAAACTAAAATTGTGATTTATCCGCAATAAATTTCAATTTTATAATCATAAAAAAACTCCCTAAAATTCATTTTTCAGGGAGTTTTATTTTTCTTTTAATTGTTTTTTTAAGCTAAAGCATCTTCAGTAGCCAAAGCTTCGTTTTTCATTTTTTCTAATTCTTCATCAAAAAAGAATTTTTCGCCTGCAATTGGTTTTAAATCATCTAACCAATAAGCTTCAGGATCATATTTTGCAAAAAATGGTTTGGCCACCCAATCCGGATTTCTTCCTTGCAACATTTGTAAAGCAAAAACTTTTTCCATTTTTCCATTGACAGGAATTTTAGTAACACCTAAAATTTGAACTTTTCCCGGAGTTGCAGACATACTTGGTCCGCGAACAGTTCGGCTTAATCCACTGACTTGTTGATAAGCTTTTCTGAAAATATGCCAAGTTTCTACCAAAGGAAGTTCAAAATGAGCTTTAGCTCCGGTGTCTCTTTCAATAAACATATAATACGGAATCATTCCCAAGTTTACTTGTTTTTTCCACATTTCAGCCCAAATATCCGGACAATCATTAATATGTCGCACCAAAGGAGATTGTGTTCTGATTACCGCTCCGGTGCTTTGAATTCGTTTTGCAGCTTCTTTTACAGTTGGTGTAGATAATTCAACAGGATGATTGAAATGAGCCATAAAAGCTAAGCTAAATCCTGCCTCCGTAATTTCTTTAAAAAGTTCTATAAATTTATCAGCATCTTTATCTGTAGTGTATTTATAAGGCCAAAAACTAAGTGATTTTGTTCCAATTCTAATGGTTTGTAAATTGGTTTTATCTTTATTTTTTATGAAAGGATCAATATATTGTTTAAAGATTTTATATCCCATAATCATGGGATCTCCTCCGGTGAAAAGAATATCTGTAATTTCAGGATGTTCAGCAAGATAATCTATAATGATATCAGTTTCTTTCATTGCAAATTTCATCCCATCCATTCCCACAAATTGGGGCCATCTGAAGCAAAAAGTACAATAACTATGACAAGTTTGTCCGGCAGTTGGGAAAAACAAAGCGGTTTCTCTATATTTATGTTGCACTCCCGGGAGCACTTCTCCGTTTAATTCCGGAACATTCATCTGCATTTGATGAGCAGGATGCGGATTGAGTTTTTCACGAATTTCATTGGCAATTGCTTTTAATTCCATTCGTTTTTTTCCTGATTTTAAAGCCTCGGCCATTTTGTCAAATTCTTCAGGAGGAAGCATGCCTTTCTGTGGAAAAGTTAAATGAAAAATAGGATCATCTTTATAATTATTCCAATCGATTAATTCATCAACTACATAATTATTGGTTTTAAAAGGTAAAACTTGTCCCAATACTTCAATATTTGTTTTTTCTTCTTCCGAAAGATATTTTTCTACTTGCGGAATTTTTCTAAAACTTCTGAGAGCATAAGCTTTGTACTTTTTTGATTGTCCATTTTTATTTAACATAATTATATAAATTTAATTAATAAAATTAACTATAAAATAAAATATTTTTTAATTCAAAACTTTCTCCTGATATAAATGTAATAATTTGATTTTCAGATTGATATAATTAGAAAAAAATCAATCTCAGGAAGAAAAACCTGTATATTAAAGGAATAGTTTGAAAATCAAATCTGCTTCTCAATATACTAATTTTTTTAGACTTTCATAATTTGATAAGATTTGTGAGGAAAGTATTTTTTTTTTACTTTTCACAAACAGAAATTTTGAAAAAAAAAAATCCCTGTTAAATCGTAATAACAGGGAAAATTAAATAAGGTAAAATGCGTAAAAAATTAAGCGTTTTCCATTTCAGCAATAAGTTCATCGGTTACTTCAAGATTATGAAAAACATTTTGAACATCATCATTGTTTTCAAATTGTTCTTCTATCTCTAAAATTGTTTTGGCTTGTTCCACCGGTAATTCAATAGTATTTAAAGGAATTCTTTCTAAAGTAGAATTTTTAACTTCAATATTTAAGTTTTCTAAAGCTTGAGCCATAGTTCCAAAATCATTGAATTCAGTATAAATTGTGATAAATTCTTCATCGCTTTCCATAGATTCCAGACCTCCTTCAATCAATTCTAATTCCAATTCATCCAAATCCATTTTTACAGCTTCTTTTTCTAATGTAAAAACTCCTTTTCTGTCAAATAAAAATTCTAAAGAACCATTTTTTCCAAGACTTCCATTTGCTTTGGTAAAAATTTCTCTCACACTGGCAACCGTTCTGTTGGTATTGTCAGTGGTGCATTCAATAAAAAAAGCAATTCCGTTAGGTCCATATCCTTCAAAAGTTACCTCTTCATAGTTATCTGCATCTGCTCCACTTGCTTTTTTAATTGCTCTATTGATATTGTCTTTGGGCATATTTATACCCTTCGCATTTGCAATAGCATTTCGTAAAGCTGAATTTGAATCAGGATCTGCTCCTCCTCCTTCTTTTATAGCTACAGTAATTTCCTTGATTGCTCTGGTAAACATCTTTCCTCTTTTTGCATCTGCAGCTCCTTTTTTTCTTTTAATGTTTGACCATTTACTATGTCCAGCCATAATTTGATAATTTTAATTTTATGAACAGCAAAGATAATTATTGTTTACTAAAAGAAAAAGTTGGATTTAAAGTTATAAATAAGCTTGAATTTTTTGAGAAAAATTCAACTTTCCAACTTTGGCTTTACTTATATTGCAAATTGAAAATGCTGTAAACAATGGAAAATTCTGCTACACATATTTTGGTGATTCGCTTATCTGCAATGGGAGATTGTGCTTTGGCGGTTCCGGTGTTGTTGAGATTGATAAAAACTTATCCGGAAATTAAAATAACAATAATTACCAAAGAATTTTTTGTTCCGATTTTTAAAGTTTTACCCTCATCACAAGTAAAAATTATCGGAGTAGATACTAAAAAAGAATACAAAGGTTTTTTTGGAATTTTAAAATTAGGAAGAGAATTAAAAAAATTAAATTTTAATCAAATAGCAGATTTACACAATGTATTGAGAAGTAAAATTTTACGGACTCAATTTTCTTTTTCCAACATAAAATCTGCAAAAATTGATAAAGGCAGAACAGAAAAAAAAGCTTTAACCAGAGCAGAAAACAAAATATTTAAAGCTTTAAAAACCACTCCACAACGTTATGTTGATGTTTTTCAAAATTTAGGATATTCTATTGATTTAGAAGAAGATGTAAAGTTAGAAAAACCGAAATTAACTCAAAATATAAAAGAAATAATAGGAAATTCTTCTCAAAAATTAGTAGGAATTGCTCCTTTTGCTGCACATCAATCTAAGACTTATCCTTTGGATTTGATGAAAAAAATAATTGAAGATTTAAACCGAAAAAATTATAAAATTTTACTTTTTGGAGGAGGAAAAAAAGAAATAAATCAGTTGGAAAAAATTTCTTCAACTTATAAAAATGTGATTTCTATTGCCGGAAAATTAGCTTTTAAAGAAGAATTAAAACTCATTGCTCATTTGGATTTAATGCTTGCTATGGACAGCGGAAACGGACATTTGGCAGCCATGTATGATATTCCGGTAATCACCATTTGGGGAGCAACTCATCCTTATGCAGGATTTGCTCCATTCCAACAAAAAGAAAAAAATCAGTTTTTACCAGACTTGAAAAAATATCCTTTATTGCCCACTTCAGTATTTGGAAATAAAGAAGTTGAAGGTTATGAAGAAGTGATGAGAAGTATTGATCCTGAAAAAGTGAAAAATAGAATTGTAGAAATTCTGAATTCTTAAAAAATAAAATTATTTCTGTATCTTTAAAAGATGATAAATCATAAATCCATGAAAGATTCAGAAATTATTTCGCTTTTACGTTTACAAGCTTTACCACAAATAGGAGATATTTCAGCCAAAAAATTATTGAGAAAATTTGGAACCGCCGAAGAATTGTTTAAGGCAAAACAAACTGATCTTTTGGCCATAAATGGTTTTGGAAAAGTAAAAGTAAAAGAGTTTTTCAAAGAAAAATATCTGAAAGCTGCAGAAAAAGAATTTGAATTTTCACAGAAAAACAATATTAAAATAAGTTCGTTTCAAGATAATTCTTATCCTGAAATGCTCAAGCAATGTATTGATGCTCCTATCCTACTTTTTCAAAAAGGAAATATAGATTTAAAAAATAAACCTTTGCTCAGTATTGTGGGAACACGAAAAGCTACAATTCAAGGCGTTAATTTTGTAGATCAATTGATAGAAAAATTAGCACCTTTAAATCCGGTTATAATTTCAGGATTTGCTTATGGAATTGATGTTGCTGCACATAAAGCTGCTCTTAAACATAATTTACAAACCATTGGTTGTATGGCTTTTGGATTAAATAAAATGCATCCTAAAAGTCATGAAAAATACCGTCGCCAAGTAGAAGAAAACGGCGGATTTGTAACCGATTTTTGGAGTAATGCAGTAGTAGATCCCAGAAATTTTGTTAGCAGAAATAGAATAATCGCTGGTATGAGTGAAGCAACTTTGGTGGTGGAAAGCGCAAAAAAAGGAGGTTCTTTAATCACAGCCGATATTGCTTTTTCTTATGACAGAGAAGTTTTTGCTGTTCCTGGAAGACCTACAGACAAAATGAGTGAAGGTTGTAATATTTTGATAAAAAACAGAAAAGCTCAAGCAATTACTATGGCTGAGGATATTATTTATTTTCTGAATTGGGATATTAAAAAACAACAGAAAAATATTCAACCTCAGCTTTTTGTAGAGCTTTCTCCTGATGAAGAAAATATTATTAATGCCCTCAAAAAATTAGGAAAAGCGGAATTAGATGATTTGGCTTTAGCAAGTAAAATGCCCAGCCATAAAGTAGCTTCTTATTTATTGAATTTAGAATTGAATAATTTAATAAGACCACTACCGGGAAAACAATATGAAGTTATATAAAAAAAACACCCCAAAAAAGAGGTGTTTTTCAATACAATAAAAACGGATTATTACTTGGTAATTCCCGTGTAATTATGTGGAGTAATAGCTTTTAATTCTGTTTTTACTTCTGCTGAAATATCTAAACCATCAATAAATTTTGCAATAGCTTCAGCATTGATAATTGTGTTTGTTCTGGTTAAATCTTTTAAAGCTTCATAAGGGTTAGGATAACCTTCTCTTCTGAGAATAGTTTGAATGGCTTCTGCCACAACTGCCCAATTGTTTTCTAAATCTTGATGGATTTTAGCTTCGTTTAAAACCAATTTCCCCAATCCTTTTAGAGTAGCTTGAAAAGCAATTAAAGTATGTCCAATCGGTACACCGATATTTCTTAAAACCGTACTATCTGTTAAATCTCTTTGCAGACGACTCACCGGAAGTTTACTGGATAAATAATCAAAAATAGCATTAGCAATTCCTATATTTCCTTCTGAATTTTCAAAATCTATAGGATTTACTTTATGAGGCATAGTTGAAGATCCCACTTCTCCTTTTTTGATTTTTTGTTTGAAATAATCCATTGAAATATATGTCCAAATATCTCTGTCCAAATCTTTTACAATGGTATTAATACGTTTCATTCCATCAAAAATACCTGCCAAATGATCATAATGTTCAATTTGAGTTGTAGGATAAGAATGCTTTAATTCTAAAGTATTTTCAACAAAATTATTTCCAAATTCCAACCAATTTATTTCAGGATAAGCCACTTGATGAGCATTGAAATTTCCTGTTGCTCCTCCAAATTTTGCAGCGATTGGAGTGTATTCCAATCTTTTTAATTGTTCTTGTAATCTGACTACAAAAACTTTGATTTCTTTTCCTAATAAAGTCGGAGAAGCCGGTTGTCCGTGTGTTCTTGCCAACATTGGAATTTTTTCCCATTCCAAAGCTAAATCTTCCAACTTTTGAATTAATTCATTTAATTTCGGAAAATAAATTCGCTTAACAGCATCTTTTAAAGAAAGCGGAATTGCAGTGTTATTGATATCTTGAGAAGTTAATCCCAAATGGATAAATTCTTTGAATTTTGAAAGTCCCAATTCATCAAACTTATCTTTGATAAAATATTCTACAGCTTTTACATCGTGATTAGTGACTTTTTCAATTTCTTTTACTTTTTTAGCATCTTCAAGAGAAAAATCACCATAAATTTTTCTTAATTCAGGAAAAACTGCCGGATCAACTTCAGAAAGTTGTGGTAAAGGCAATTCACAAAGTGCGATAAAATATTCTATTTCTACTTTAATTCGATAACCAATTAAAGCTTCTTCGCTAAAATATCCTGATAAATTTTGAGTTTTTGAACGATATCTCCCATCTACAGGAGAAAGAGCTTGCAAAGGATTCATAAGATTTTTGTTGATTAAAGTTTACAAATATAAGTTTAACTATATTAAAATGATGTGTGAAAATCTAAAACTTGGTTTATAAAAATACCTGATCTAATAAATGATGTTGTTGAGGTTGAATTTCATAAGTTTGATAAGCAATTCCTCTTGCGCCAAAACATTCTTTCCAATATAATAATCCTTTATTGAGATTTAATCCATGGTTTTCATTAGAAATACCAAAATCAAAATAAGTTTTTTCTTTGAATTCTTTTTCTATTAAATGCTGAAATAAAAAATCTAAAGTTCCCAATTGTTGTTTGTTTTCATCTGCAGAAATATATTGGATATGCGCTACATTTTTTGTTTCAAAAACCGTACAACCTCCCACCATATTATTTTCTTTTTTTACATTATATTGGTGAATATTTTTCGGAAATTTTTCTGCTAAATAACTGATTTCTTTTATATTATGAACAGGTTTTGCTTGATGTGTTTTGGCTAAATTCGGAATTAAAATCTGATTCCAAAAAGCTTGAAAATCAGTTGTTTTTTCAATTTCTAAATTTTGTTTTTTAGCTTTTTTTACCCCTTCTACTCTATTGGATTGAATTTTTAAAGCTTCGGATTGTAAAATGGTAGAAGAAAGATCTGTTTTTGTCAGTTTAGCTTTTAAAATAAACAGTAAATAATCAATTTCATCAGCCGGATAAGTATGATATATTTTTGGAAGGAGTTTTAAAATCAGTTTTTCAATTTTATGTTTTTCCAAGTAAGCGAGTAAAGCTTTAAAAGCTGAAATTGTTTTTTCAAATTTTATTTTTTTAGGAAGAATTAATCCGCCATAAGTTAATCCTTGATGAGAATAAACTTGATTTTTGTTTTTATTGGCGGGAAAAACTCCTAAAAGTTTATTTTTTTCAAAAATTAATAAAGAAAAATCTTCAAATCTATCTGCGTGATATTCCATGAAATTTCTTTTAAAAAGAAAAGTTCCATTTTTAGCATTTTGAATAAAATTATCCCACTGATTTTTATATTTATCTGAATATTTTTCGATGCGAAAAGAAGACATTTTATTAATTTTTAGCAGATTGAAAAGATAAACTATTATGTGAATTTTCTACTTCTAAAATTACGTTTTCTCCCATAATTAAAGCTTTATTATCTTTGAGATGTCCGGCCGGAAAATCAAAACAAACCGGGAAATTATAAGATTTTACTGTATCAAAAATAATTTCTTCGGCTGTTTTTCCAAAAGGAATAGTATTATCATTCATATCTGTCATTCCGCCAATGATTAAACCGTTTAGATTTTCAAACCAATGATTTCTTTTTAAGTTTTGCATCATTCTGTCAATATGATAAAGATATTCATCTAAATCTTCTAAAAACAGAATTTTTCCTTCAGTTTGAAGTGTAGAAATACTGCCACAAAGCGAATATAAAACCGATAAATTTCCGCCGATTAATTGTCCTTCTGCTTTTCCATTTCTAAATAATTCTATATTGTTTTTCCACTGATAAGTTGGTTTATTTCCAAATAAAATATGTTTTAAAGTTTCTGCGGAATCTTGATATTTTTGACTGATTAAAGCCGGCATTTCAGCATGTAAACTTTTGATGTTTAAATGATGTAAATGCGAATGTAAAGCGGTAATATCACTATATCCAATAATCCATTTTGGTGTTTTTTCAAGTTTGGAAAAATCTAATAAATCTAAAATTCTGACTGTTCCATATCCTCCTCTTGCGCACCAAATGGCTTTGATTTCAGGATTGTTGATTTGATTTTGAAAATCTTCTTTACGATCCAAATCTGAACCCGCAAATTGATTTTGTGATAAACCTATGCTTTTTCCAATGACAGGAATTAATTCCCAACTTTTTAATAGTTTTATTGCAAATTCTAATTCATCAGAATTTACTTTCCTTGCCGTGGCCACAAGGGCTACTTTATCTCCTTTTTTTAAGTTTTGTGGTGTTTTCATCAATGAAATTTGAATTATATAGATTGATTAATTATAAAAATTTTCAAAATACATTAAATGAATCTATATTTTCTAATATCTTTCAGCTAAATTTAATAAGCTTTTCAATATTTCTATGAAAAAACTCTTTTATTTATGTATGAGCTTGTTTTTGATGACTGCTTGTGGGTCTTCTAAAAAACAAATTGCTAAATCTTCTTATGAAAGCAATTATAAAAGAAATATTTCTAAGAATGAATATAAAGGAGTGAAATCTCCTGTTATAACTGAAGAAAGAGAAAAATCAACTCCAAAAATTTCAGAAGTAAAAAATCGTTCTGAAAAAACCTTAGCCGATGAAGTGGTGGAATATGCAAAAACTTATTTGGGAACAAAATATCAGTATGGAGGAATTTCCACCAAAGGAATAGATTGCTCCGGATTGGTTTATCAATCTTTTTTAAATGCAGCAGATATATTTTTACCAAGAAGTTCAAGAGAAATTGCTAAGCAAGGACAAAGAATTAAGCTTAAACAAATTTATAAAGGAGATTTGGTGTTTTTCAAAACGAATTCTTCCAGATATATTAATCATATTGGAATTGTGGTAGAAAACAAAGCAGGAGATATACATTTTATTCATTCTTCTACCAGCCAAGGAGTGATGGTTTCTCAGCTGAAAGAAGCTTATTGGAATAAAGCTTTTGTGGAAGCCAGAAGAATTTTATAATCTGAATTTTATCGGAATTTCTATTTCTTAAGATTTTTAGTTAATTTTAAGAGATGAGAAAACCACATGCCATACCTGTTTTTATTCTGCTTGCTTTTATGGCGGGAATTTTATTGGGGTTTTATATAAACTTTGATATAGAGTGGATGTATGTAGTTTTTGGAGTGAGTTTTTTACTTTTAATCTTCACTTATTTTACTGTTAAAAATCATATTTTTCAGAATTATTTTTTCGGGATTTCAGCTTTTGTAGTTATTTTAAGTTTGGGTTTTATCAATACAAAATGGCATCAACCTGATTATGATTCTACACATTATCTTCATCAAAAAATAGCAGAAAAAACAAAAATTCAAGTTGTTGTCAAACAAGTTTTAAAAGCAAATGCTTTTCAAGATAATTATATTGCTGAAGTAAGAAATATCAATCATCAAACAGCAAATGGAGAAATTCTTTTGTCTGTTTATAAAGATTCTATTGCTAAAAAAATTGAAGTAGATGATAAACTAATTTTGTTTACTGACTTATCAAATATTTATCAATCTTTAAATCCATATCAGTTTGATTATGCTGAGTTTATGTCTAAAAAAAAGATTTATAAACAAGCACAAGTAAATCCTGAAGAGGTAATTTTTTTATCTGCTGAAGAAAAAACTTTGGCCGGAAAAGCTGAAAAAATTAGAAATACAATTCATCAAAACTTAGTAAAATCTAAATTTTCTTCTTCGCAAATTAGTTTGATGGAAGCTTTACTTTTAGGACAGCGTTCCAGACTTTCTAAAGAGACTTATACGCAGTTTTCTGAAGCAGGAGTAGTACATGTTTTAGCTGTTTCCGGACTTCATGTAGGGGTTTTATTATATTTTTTAATGTTTTTGTTTAAACCTTTGATTTATTTCCCAAAAGGAAAAATAATCAGAAGTGTAGTTTTAATTTCCCTTTTGTGGGTTTATGCTTATTTGGTTGGGATGACGCCTTCTATTTTGAGAGCGGTAACTATGTTTTCATTTTTGAGTTTGGGATTATTTTTTAAACGCAAGATTTTCACTTTAAATATGTTGTGTTTATCTGCTTTGGTGTTGTTGTTTATCAATCCCAACAATATTTTGGAAATAGGTTTTCAATTGAGTTATTCTGCTGTATTATCCATACTTTTATTTTATAAAAAAATTCAAGCTGTTTTTCCTTTTAAGCATAAATTTTTACAGAAAATAAGCGGATTTATCAGTGTTACTTTAGCTGCACAATTGGGAGTTTTACCATTGAGTTTATTTTATTTTCATCAATTTCCCGGATTATTTATCATCAGTAATTTATTGATTGTTCCTTTCTTGGGAATTATTTTAGGAATGGGTGTTTTTGTAATTGTAGTCAGTCATTTTATGCAACTTCCTGTTTTTATTGTAAAAATATATGGCGGAATTTTAGATCTTTTGCAAGCAGTGGTAAATTGGGTAGCAACAAAAGATGATTTTTTGTTTAAACATATTTATTTTTCGCCTAAAATGTTGATTTTATCTATAATTATCATCGGATTAGCAGCGGTAATTCTTCATAGAAAATCTAAAATTGCTGTTTTTCTTCTTCCCTTGGCAATTATAAGTTTACAGTTGATTTATATTTATGATTTCATAGAACTTTCAAAGTTGAAATCCTTTTATATTTTTCATCAAAATAGAAATAGTGTTTTAGGATTTCAACACGGAAAAAACTTTCAATTAATCACTGATTTTCCAAAGAAAAAGGAATTTATTTTTCTTGAAGGATTGCAAAATGAAATGGGAATAAATCAAATGAAATATTCTACAGATCTTCAGAATTATTATCAATTAAAAGATTTTTCATTACAAATTATAGACAGTTCAGGAATTTGGAAATTACCGGCTGAAATAGAAACGAAAACAGTTTTATTAAGACAATCTCCAAAAATTAATTTAGACAGAGTTTTGGATTCTTTAAAACCTCAACAAGTTATCGCTGATGGAAGCAATTACAAAAGCTATGTCAAACGATGGGAAAAAACTTGTGATGATAAAGAAATTTCTTTTCATTACACAGGAAAAGAAGGTGCTTTTATAAAAACTATTTCAGCAGATTAATCTTTAAAAGTAGGTTTAAAATCTTTTTGATATTTTTCCCATTCTTCAGCTGAATTCAGGTTTTTATAATCATCTTTCAACATCATATTAAGGAATAATTCGATTTCTTTTGGTTTGTGATATCCCGGAATTGGAGCTATAACATCTCCTTTTTCATCAAAAAATACAATAGTGGGATAAGCAGTTATTTTTAAAGCTTTAGCAAAATCGTGTTGGTGATTTCTTCTTCCTGCACGCGAAGGATCATAATTGGGATTTGTAAAAGTTTGTCCATCATAGTTTATTTCTTCTTCTCCTTCTGCATTAAATTTTACGGCGTAAAAATTTTTATTGACAAATTTTGCAACATTAGCATTTCCAAAAGTATTTCTATCCATCAATTTACAAGGACCACACCAATCTGTATAAGCATCCATTAAAATCTTTTTTGGATTTTCTTTTTGTGCTTTTAAGGCATCATTCATACTCATCCAGTTTATTTCTTCTTGAGAAAAAAGATTAAAAGTAAAAAAGAGAAATAATCCTGAGAATAAAAATATATTTTTCATTTGGTGTTGTTTGGACTTTTCAATAGAATAAGAAAAGCTGATTTTTTGCAAAGCTTAATTTTTTAAAAGAATATCTGTGTTTAAAAAGTATTAAAAATTAGAAAAGCCCAGTTTTTACTGGGCTTTTCAAGCTAACTAACCAATCTATCATGAAAAAACTTCATCTTAGCGTCTGCTAAGTAAAGCATTTTTATCCATTGCACCAAATATATTAATATAAAAATAACAAATAAAGAAATTATAAAGCTAATAAATTACAGCCTCGGATGTCGCTGTGATCAAAACGACCTAAAATTTTAAAGTGATGAGTATCAATCTTTTTGCCTAAATCTTGAGTGGCAATAAAGGCACAAGAAGTAATATTGGCCAAGTCTATAATGTTTAATCCTCCGGTTTTTTGAAGAGGTAGAAGTTGTAGGGGATCTTCTGTTTCGCGAATAAAAATTTTCATAGTTTTTGGACAAGAAAAAATTCCATTTCCTTGAGAATAAGCTTGAGAAAGCAATTCTGTCATACCATATTCGCTGTGAATGTTTTTTACGCCAAAACCTTTGCTTAATTTTTGATGTAATTCTTCTCGGGTTATTTCTTTTCTGCGGCCTTTCATTCCTCCGGTTTCCATAATTATGGTGTTTTGTAGAGCAAACTTTTCTTTTTCTATTAAATCTAATAAGGCAAAAGAAACACCAATCAATAAAACTTTCTTTTTTTGTTGATTTAAGGATTTTAATTTCTCACTTAATTCGTCATAATTATGTAAGAAAAATCCACTTTCAGGATGTTTACTTTTCTTAATAAAATTATTGACCATATAAATTAAAGAAGAATTTTTTCTTTCTAAATAGGAGGGAAGCAGAGCTAAAACAATATAGTCTTCTATATTTCCATAAAATTGTTGAAATGCTTTTACAAATGTTTTTTCATAAATTTCTAAATCAGCAATATAATGTTTGCTGGTTTGTTTTCCGGTGGTTCCGCTGCTGGTAAAAATTTCTTGATAAGTAGTGTTTTTAGCTAATATTTGATGAGATTTAAAGAATTGAATAGGTAAAAAAGGAATTTTTTCTATAGATTTTACCTTATCCGGAGTTTTGTTTAAAGCTTGACAAAAAGTATGATAGATTTCAACTTTTTCATATTGAAAAGCAAAAATATCTAAAGCTAAGTTTTCAAAATCTTGTTCAGAAGAAATAGAAAATAAACGGTTTTGTAATTCAGTAAGTTTCATGAAAGCAAATTTAATTTGAAATCTTCAATTCCTGAAAGATTTAAACTTATTAAAAAAAGCGTTTATAGATTTCTCTACAAACGCTTTTTAAGAAAGATTTTTAAATTGTTTTTATTGAACAATCAATCTTTTTGTTACACTATTTCCGTTTTGGATGATTTTTACCAAATAAACTCCTGCGTTTAAATTATCAATGGCAAAAGTTTCTTTTTCTTCGATAGTTTTTTCTATTACTTTTTGTCCTAAAAGAGAGAAAATTTCTACTTGAGCTTGACCTTCTACTTCAATATTTACAATGTTTTGTGTAGGGTTGGGGTAGAGGCTTACATCACTTTTAGAAAATTTATCTGTAGATAGAGGAGTTCCTTCCAAATCATCTGTGTCTCTGATAAAGAATTGACCATCATCATGGAATCTTGCTGCAATTCCTACCATTGCATCTTGAGTTCCGGTTGGGATATTATCGCTGATATAATCTGCATCATAAAAGTTGGTTCTCATGATAGTAGAGTTATCATTTAGATCTTTAACTGTGTAATTTACACCGGTTTGGAAAGTAGGATCATCATTTTCATCTAAAACAAATTCTACGTTTTCTAAAGCTATGACTTGAGATTCATAAGCTCCCGGATTATCCATTAATTCAGTAATTGTGATTATTTCCGGAGTGATAAAGTTGTCTGATGAGGTTGCTTCTTCTGTATTTTCGACAGGTTGAAATTGAAGAATTCCATTGTTTTCGTTAAGTTTTCCGGTAATTCCGGTGATTCCATCATAACGATTATAAGTAGTGCTGATTACACCTGCATCATCATCAATTAGAATTGCTGCAGTTTCGTCTTGGATATATTTTTGATTTCTAAAGTTTTGTTGATAAGTCAAGATTACTTCTCCTGTTAAAGTGTAATATCCATTTAAATCATTATTTCTTAAATCTGCAATAGTTAAAACTTCTTGATAATCGTGTAAAACAAAAGTTACACTATCAGATAAACCATCAATTGCATCTCCGTCGTTATCTACTAATCTTACTACAACTTCGTGTTCACCGGCTCCAAGATCGGTAAGTTCGATAGCTTCATCAGAAAAATAATCTATGAAATTATCTTCGTTTACTTGGTATTGAACATATCCATCTCCATCGTTTGCTTCTGCATCAGAAGAAATATCAAAATTGGTGATATTAAAATTAATGCTTGGAGTTTCTCCTGGTGCATATTGATGACCATCAGAAGGGGAGGTGATATTTAAAGTTGGATCATCTCCTGTTGCTGTCCAAATAATATCATCAATATTTACTTGTCCTCCTGAAGGATTATAGAATCTTAAAGTAAAATCTCCATCTATATTAACGGCGATTTCATTTGTAGTAACAGGAGTATCTTCTCCATCAGTTGTAGCGGTGTAAACTAAATCATTATTTACATAAACTTCTAATTCTACATCAGCTCCATAAGCTTTTTTGTAAGTGAATTTTAAAGTTCCGATTCCGTTATGTAAAATTCCTGAAGTAAGTTCAGAATCAGGAGTTTTATTTCTACCTAACATAATTGCAGGATTATCCTCATAAACTTGAGCTTCAGCATCTCCTCTGGCTTGTACATATTCCCAAGTGGAACCATCTTGTCCTGTAAAAGTTCCACTTTGATAAGAAGTACCATTGTCATCTAAGTTGTCGAATGTTTCGTGTCCTTGTGCAAATCCCATTGTAGAGATCAGCAAAATGAACAACAAATTGGTAATTTTTTTCATTTTGTCAGCGTTTAAAATTTATAACAAAGATAAGAAATTTGCCAATTATTTTAAGATTAATCATTTAAATATTAATGTTTACTAAAAGAGGTGAAAGCTTTGATTTTATCTCGCATATTATATTGAGAAGCCATTACTTCTCCATAAGCTCCTACAGAATTAATCATCAAATAATCCCCTCGTTTTAGTTTGGGAAGATGAGTAGATTGCGAAAAAGAATCTGCACTTTCACAAATAGGACCTACAATTTCATAATTTATTTTATCAGTTGTTTTTTTAGGTGTCAGTATTTTTATTTTATGCTGAGCTTGATAAAGTGCAGGGCGAATCAAATCGGTCATACCGGCGTCTATGATGGCAAAGTTTTTTTGCAATCCTTCTTTTATATATAAAACTTTGGTGATTAAATTTCCACATTGCCCTACCAAAGATCTTCCTAATTCAAAATGTACTTCTTGTTGAGGTAAAGTTTTTAAATGCTGCGCAAAAACTTGAAAAAAAGCTTTAAAATCAGGAATGGAATTTTTTTCCGGGTTTTGATAATCTATACCTAAACCCCCTCCTAAATTTAAGATTTTTAATTTATGATTTTTTTGTAAGAAATAATTATTCCAATAATTGGCAGTTTCACAAAGTATTTTATAAATTTCTAAATCTAAAATTTGAGATCCGATATGAAAATGTAAACCGATTAAATTAATAGAAGAAGAGTTTTCAATAATTTCTATGGCTTGATCAATTTTTTCATCAGGAATTCCAAATTTATTTTCTGCTTTTCCGGTACTGATAAACTTATGAGTTTTGGCATCGATGTTAGGATTAATACGCAAAGCAACACGAATGTTGGTTTGAAATTCTTGTGCCCAATTATTTAATACTTCTAATTCTTGTAAAGATTCTACATTAAAACAGAAAATATTATTTTTAATTGCTGTTTGAATTTCTTTATCTGTTTTTCCTACACCGGCAAAAAATATTTTGTTTGCAGGAAAATCATGAGCAATAGCTGTTGTTATTTCATTTCCGCTAACACAATCTGCACCAATTCCAAAAGATTGAATCATTGATAAAATTTCGGGATTATTATTGGCTTTTAAAGCATAATGAATATGGAAGTTATGTTTTTTTGCTTCTTGTTGAGCAGTTTTTAATGTTTTCTCCAAAAGATTTAAATTGTAATAATAAAACGGAGTTGAGTAATTTGGAATGTCAGTGTTTTGTATAAAAGTTGTCATTGGAATAGTTTTAAAAAAGTCTGGCATGTAAAGATCTTAAAGCTTCGATTTTATATTCTTCAGGAAGAAGTACAGAAATATTGTGTTCACTTCCTCCGTAAGAAATCATACGAATAGGGAGGTGTTTTAAAGCATCGGTGATAATCGCAGCTTTTCCGTGAGTTTTTCCGGAAAAATCTCCCACTACGCAAACAATACTGTGATTGGAATCTACTTCTACATTTCCATAGTTTTTGAGCTCTTTTAATATTAATCCCAAATTTTTAGTGGAATCAATTGTCAAGGAAACTGCCACTTCTGAAGTAGTAATCATATCAATGGCAGTTTTATATTTTTCAAAAATTTCAAAGATGTTTTTTAAAAATCCATAAGCCAGTAACATTCTTGAAGATTGAATTCTGATGGCGGTGATTTGATCTTTTGCTGCAATAGCAACTGTTTTTTTATTTTTAGAATGAGAAGAAATACAAGTTCCGGGTAAATCGGGAGCTAAAGTATTTAATAATCTCACCGGAATTTGTTGAATTTTAGCAGGATAAATGCTTTGCGGATGTAAGATTTTAGCACCAAAATAAGCTAATTCAGCTGCTTCTTCATAACTCAAATGTTTTACTGAAGAGGTTTGATTAACAAATCTTGGATCATTGTTATGCACGCCATCAATATCTGTCCATATTTGAATTTCTTTAGCTTGTAAAGCTGCTCCAAATAAAGAAGCAGAATAATCGCTTCCTCCGCGTTGAAGATTTCCTAATTCTTTTTGATGATTTAAACAAATAAAACCTTGGGTGATAAATACATCTGTTTTGGAGAATTGTTGAAAATAAGATTGGATTTTTTTTCGAATAGAAATTACTTCAGGAAGTTCATCTGTATTTAAATGAATTAAATCCGGAGCATAAAGCAACTCAGATTTTTGATGAATCTCAGCAAGATAAACTTGGAATATTTTCGTAGAAAGTAATTCACCTTGAGCTAAACAAATTCCCTCAAAATTAGATTGATAAGGTTGATGTAAACAATTTAATAAGTTATGTATTGAAGTTTTTAAAAATTCTTTAGCTTGTTGAATAGAAAAATTTTCCTGAAACAATTCTTCTATAAAATCTAAATGTTTCTGTTGAATTTTATCAATTTGATCTTTGGCGGATTTATTATTTTTCTTCTTTAAAAACTTGTGAAACTTTTCTAACTCATCAGTAATCCCTGAAATAGCAGATAATACGATTAGTTTTTTATCAGCTTGTTGATTTTGAATAATTCGAGCGGTGTTTTTCATTCGCTCTGGAGTTCCTACTGAACTTCCTCCAAATTTTAATACAATCATTTGATTTTATAGAATTAAAAAAGGCTTGTCGTGATGACAAGCCTTAGGTTTATTTTTTAGATAGAAGAGGTTTGCTCACGACGTCCGACGTAAGTGCACCTTCTTATCCTTTTTATTTAAAATATTAATTAATTTCAAAGTATTTTATTATTGTGAGTGAACAAATATATTATAAAAAATTATTCAAAAAAATTAAAACTTAAAAATGTTATTCATTCTGTTGATATCTGCCATTCTTTGAGAGGGATCGATTTCAATTTTTTCGATTTCATCTTCGGGTTTGTCAATCATCAATTCATAAGTGGGATAAGCCCAAGCCCAATCTTTTTGAATTTTTCCGGCATTGGGTTTATTCCAATACATCATTCGTAGTGGAATGTAATAATCTTCAGAATTTCCATTTTTATAAGTTACTTTTACTTCTAAAGGCATGGGCATTAATCCATTTCTTTTTAAAGTAACTTTAGTTTGATTTTCTTCAGCTTTTACATCTTCAATTCCATAATCAATGGTGTTGGTGGTACCAATCCAATCTGTTAAATACCATTGTAATTCTGCTCCGGTTACTTTTTCTGCTACGCGGATAAAATCATTGGGGGTGGGATGTTTAAATTTCCATTCGTCATAATATCTATGTAAAATTTTTGTCAGATTTTCTTGTCCGACTAAATATCCTAATTGTTCAACAAAAATGGCTCCTTTTACATAAGCGTTTATGCTGTATGCATTGTTGGTGGCATAACGATCAGAATGGGTGGTTTCCGGTTGTTCATTTCCGGAATTGGCGTGATTGATATAAGCATTGTAATAGCCTTCCAAGAAATGATCTTTAGGATTTTCTTCAAATAAATCATTCATGGCTTTCATGGAAATATAGCTGGTAAAACCTTCATCCATCCAAGGATTGGTGGTTTCATTGGAAGCTAAAATCATATGAAACCAAGAATGTGCAAATTCATGAGCTGTAGTGCCCAAAACGCTTCCATATTTTTTATCTCCATTGACTAAAGTAGCCATGGCATATTCCATTCCGCCGTCTCCTCCTTGTATAATTGAATATTGATCATAAGGATAAGGTCCGACGTGTTTTGAAAAATAATCATAGAGTTTAGCTGCGTCTTCTTGTAGTTTTTTCCAATTTTCTTGAACTTTTGGTTTATATAAAAAGTGCAGTGTTGTTTTTCCGTCAGCTGTAATTTTTTGATCGTGGATATATTCCGGATCTGCAGCCCACATAAAATCATGAACTTCAGGAGCTACAAAATGCCAAGTCAATTTTTTTTCTTTATTTTTTACTTTTTTATTTGGATTTTTTTGGTAGCCATGACCTACTTCTTCCGGGTTTTGCAAATATCCTGTTCCGCCGACTACATAATCTTTGTCAATGGTAATTTTTACGTCAAAATTTCCCCAAACGCCGTGAAATTCTCTGGCAATGTAAGGATCTGCATGCCAACCTTGGTAATCGTATTCTGATAATTTTGGATACCACTGACTCATAGATAAAGCGATTCCTTCTGCGTTATTTCTTCCGGCTCTGCGGATTTGCTGAGGAACTTGTCCGTTAAAATCTAAAGTAAAAGTAGTTTTTTCTCCCGGTAAAATAGGCTTAGCTAATTTTACTTGATAAATAGTTCCCACGGTTTTTCCTTCAACGGATTTTCCGTTTTGTTTGAGGTTTTCAATTTTTAAAAATCCGATTTCATCTTTATCTAATTTTGAAATTCTATCCATTACTCTTGAATCCGGATCGGCAATGGTACGTGAGCGGACATCCATCTCGCTTCCGGGTTGAAAAGCATTATAATATAAATGATAAAACACTTGATGTAAAGTATCCGGAGAATTATTGGTGTAAACTAATTCTTGTTTTCCTGAATAGCGATAATTTTTCGTATTCATTTCTACTTCCATTTTATAATCTACGTGTTGTTGCCAATAGGATTGATTTCCTTGTGCAAAAATCATCATGCTTCCGATGAAAAAAAATAAAAAGCTAAACCTTGTGTCCATTTGTTTTAGAAAATTTAAAAAGTTGCGGAAAGATAAGGATTTTATAAGTGATAATTTTATATTTTTTTAAAGAGAAAAAAGTTCTTATAAAAAAATAAACCCTTTCCAAATTTCAAGAAAGGGTTTAAAAAAATCGTTTTAATTATTTTTAATATTGATCCAATAAATAATTGATAATATCTGTAGTGGTAACCATTCCTACTAATTTTCCTTTATCCAAAACCGGTAAAGAGTGAAAACTTTGGCGAGAAAGAATCTGCGCAGCTTCTTTTACGGTGGAATCTACTTCAATAAAAACAGGAACTTTTGTCATCAACTGCGGAATACTATACATTTCATAAATAATGGGTACAATATTTTCATCATTTTTATCTAAATCAGCAAAACTGATTCTCAACAAATCATTTTGACTGAGTATTCCCACCAGTTTTTCTTCTTCTACAATAGGTAGATGACGAATGTTATATCTATGAAATAATTTATTGGCTTCATAAAGGGATTGATCTTGTGTTAAAGTGATCAATTTTGTGGTCATTATCTCTGAAATAGGAACATCTTTTTTCATTTTTTTAGTTTTTTAAGGTTAATAAGTGGTTTTTATTTTACTCAAAAATACAAGTAATGAAAATAATAAAAAATGAGTTATATCATTGATTATGTGATTTTTTAAATTAAATTTATTCAAAAACAGGAGTGATTTCCAAACCTTCTTTTAAAGAAGAATTTGCATTGATAATAATTTGATCTCCTTCTTGAATATCTCCAAAAATTTCAATTTTATTTTGATGAGTTAATCCGGTTACAATCGGAATCATCTGTACTTTTTCATCTGTTACTTTTGCGATATAAATATTATTTTTTGTTTCAATAATACTGCTTGTCGGAACTTGTATGGAAGACAGATTTTTTTGCATAGAAATACTTACCTCAGCATAATCCCCGGCGTGGAGTAAATTTTCAATATTATCAACATCATACTCAACGATAGAAGCTCTTAATTCAGGATTTAATGCTTTACTGCTTCTGGTAAGTTCTACCGGAAATATCG
>JAJYSY010000043.1 GCA_021793375.1 Bacteroidota bacterium
CCGATCTTATCCTGAGATTATCAATGAATTTAAACTTAAAGATAAAATCATTATTGAAGAATTTATCAATAAAATTGACACTGCTTTAGCTTCTGAAATCACCAGTATTTTAATGGATGAAGAAAAGTATAAACTTCATCGTTGGGATAGTCAAGGAATTTTTGTGGATGATAAAACCAAACTGAAAGAAAGAGAAATTCAACAAACAATTTTAAACCTCAGAATGATGTTAATCAAGAAAAAAACTGCTGAATTAATACAAGAAATGGCAGAAAATTTAGCTGAACATCACAGAGAGGTTATGGAAGAAATCAGAGATTATAAAAGATTGCAAGTTATTATTGCCCGAAAATTAGATTCTGTGGTGCGTCCTTAAAATTAAAAAATCCGTCAAACTAAAATAGCTGACGGATTTTTTATATTCCAAAACTGTTTTTAAACTATTCTTCTTCCTCTTTAGTTTCAGTTTCTAATTCTTCTTCTTTGGTAAAACTTGTAATATTGTTTGCAATCAATAAATTATACCACTGAAAAATCTTCTTTACATCACTGGCGTAAACTCTTTCGCTGTCATATTCCGGAAGAATTTCTTCAAAATAAGCAATTAATTCTGCTTTTGGTTTTTTGTGATCAATTGATTTTTCTCCATTTTCTTTTTCATAAATTCTTTCAAAAACTTCGGGTAGAGGAATTTCATCATCTAAAGTATATACAGCGATTTCGCTTAACATACTTACATCATGACGCAGATTTACTGCAATTTTTCTACCATTTTGAAGGGATTGTGCAACAAACCCGGATCTGGTTTGAGCTTTTAATTCGTAAAGCCCAGGTTTACTTGAAATAGATAATATTTTTTCTAAACTCATATTGCTTAATTTGAAGCGCAAATATGCAACCTCTAAAGGATTCTACAAAAAATTAATGAGGTTTTTTTACATCAGAAAATCGCATGCGATAATCTACCTTCACTTTTCCTTTGGTAATATTTTTTAACTTGTTCTTTATCAAGCGTTTTTTAAGACTGGAAATTTTATCGGTAAATAAAATTCCTTCAATATGATCATACTCATGTTGTATTACGCGTGCAGCCAATCCGTCAAATTCTTCGGTGTGTTTATTAAAATCTTCATCAAAATATTCAATTTTAATCTTTTCAGGGCGAAAAATATCTTCATTAATTCCCGGAATACTCAAACAACCTTCAGAAAAACCCCATTCTTCTCCTTCTTCTTCCAAAATTGTGGGGTTGATATAAACTTTTTTAGCTCTTTTAATAGTATTTTTCTCCTCTTCGGTCAATTCATCATCATCTAAAAAAGGAGTGGGATCAGCAATAAATAATCTGATGGATTTACCAATTTGCGGAGCAGCAAGACCAATACCATTGGCATTATACATCGTTTCCCACATATTTTTAATCAACTTGTCCAAATTTTCATAATCTTTGGGAATATCTTTTGCTTTTCTCTTTAAAATAGGAGCTCCATAACCGACTATTGGTAAAATCATATCGTAAAAATATTAAGTTTGCAAAGTTATAAAAAATGATAATCTTAAAAAAGAAATGAACTGATCAACACCGGGTTAAATCATTTGTATAAATAAGTTTGTAAAATAATGGTTGCGCTGATTTCATCTACCAAAGCTTTATTCTTTCTTTTTTTCTTTGACAGCCCACTGTCAATCATGGTTTGAAAAGCCATTTTTGAAGTAAATCTTTCATCAATTCTTTCTAAAGGCATTTCAGGAAAATCTTTTTTAAATTTTTTGATAAATTCTTTGATGTAAACTTCACTTTGTGAAGCAGATCCATCTTTTTGTTTGGGTTCTCCAACAATAACTTTTTCTACTTTTTCTTCTTTAAAATATTGGGTTAAAAATGCTATTAATTCAGAAGTTTTTACGGTTTTTAATCCGGATGCAATCATTTGTAATTCATCTGTAACAGCAATTCCTGTTCTTTTTGTGCCGTAATCTAAAGCGAGAATTCTTCCCATATTTTAATTTTTTACAAAGTTAAGATTTCTTATAAGTTTTCCTTTCTCAAATGAAGAGATTATGTTTGCTAAAATAATTTTATTATGAAAAAAGTTTTTCACCTTTCTACCTGCAGCACTTGTAAACGAATTTTAAATGAAGTTGATTTACCTGATGGTTTTGAACTTCAAGATATTAAAAAAGAAGCACTTACAGAAAATCAATTAAATCAACTTAAAAAACTTTCAGGAAGTTATGAATCTCTTTTTAACAGGCGAGCACAACTTTATCGTAAAAGAGATTTAAAAAATCAAAACTTAACTGAAAAAGATTACAAAGATTTACTATTAGAGCATTATACTTTTCTTAAACGTCCCGTTTTTGTGATTGATGAACAGATTTTTGTAGGAAATGCCAAGAAAAATATAGAAAATCTAAAACAATTTTTAGCTGAACAATAGTTTATTGATAGGCTTCTTGTAAGTTTTCTTTAATCCTTTCAGGACTGATAGGTTTGGGAAACATTCCAAATTTTCGGGTATCTTCTTTGGTCAAAACTTTAAAATCTTCTGTGCGTTCTATGTGTTGAAATAATTCTGCCAATTCCTGCGGAAGTGTGGCTAATTTACGTTTTTTCATATCAATCCAAGAACCCATCATTTCATATCCTGCCATATTTTGGCCGTTTTCATCATACATGTTTTGTTCAAACTGAAAGAATTTATAATCTGCAGATAAACCTTTTAGTTTAATATCTATAAAAACCGGTTGTTCAGGTAAAACTTCTTTGAAATAAAATATTTTTTCATAAAAAACAATAGGACCAAGGTTGTGTTTTTCCAAAACTTTTTGAGTAACTCCGGCTTTTTTCATTTCGACCACTCTGGCATAACTCATAAAGTTAATGTAAGCTGAATTTGCCAAATGTCGATTGGCATCAATATCACTCCAACGAATATTTATTTTCAACATAATAAATCAAATTTTTAAAGTTTAAAGATAAGAAGAGAACTGTTTATTTCTCTATTTGATTTTTTAAAACTTCCTTAATTTTATCAGGAGAAATTCCTGCAATTTCTTGAAGTTCTTCTACACTTCCATGTTCGATAAACACATCGGGAATTCCCAGTTTTATAATCTTATTTTTATAATTATTTCTGTTGGAAAAAGCTAAAACTGCATCTCCGAACCCTCCGATTTTTACTCCATCTTCTACAGTGATTATACAATTGAATTTAGAAAGCACTTGATGAAGTAATTTTTCATCTAAAGGTTTGAGAAAAAGAAAACTATAATGTGCTACTTCATCTGATTCTTTAAGTAAATTTAAAGCTTTTTTTACATTGTTTTGAATACTTCCCAAGGAAAGAACAGCGATTTTATTTCCTTCTTTTAAGATTTTTCCCTTTCCGATTTTTAGCTTTTTAAAAGGTTTTTTCCAGTTGATAATATTTCCTCTTCCCCGAGGATATCTTATCGCAATAGGATGATTAATTCCTTGAGAAACGGTGTATAAAATATTTCTTAATTCCACTTCATTTGCGGGAGCTGCAATTTGCATATTTGGAAGACATTTTAAATATGCTAAATCAAAAACCCCGTGATGTGTTGCGCCATCTTCTCCGACTAATCCTGCGCGATCTATACAGAAAATAACCGGTAAATTTTGCAGAGCAACATCGTGAATTACTTGATCATAAGCTCTTTGTAAAAAAGTGGAGTATATGGCACAAAAAACGATGTTTCCTTGTGTTGCCATTCCCGCAGAAAAAGTTACTGCGTGTTGTTCTGCAATTCCGACATCAAAAGTTCTTTCAGGAAATTTTTCCATCATAAACTTTAAAGAAGTTCCGGTGGGCATCGCAGCGGTAACACCGATTATCTTTTTGTTTTTTTGAGCTAACTCTGTGAGAGTTAACCCGAAAACGTCTTGAAATTTCGGTGGGAGTTTTGAAGTGTCTGTCGGTAAAATTTCTCCGGTTAGTTTGTCGAATTTTCCCGGAGCGTGATATAAGACTTGATCTTCTTCAGCTTTTTGTAAGCCTTTTCCTTTTGTGGTGATCAGATGTAAAAATTTCGGACCTTCGATAGATTTTAATTTTTCAAAAGCTTGAAAGATACTTTTGAAATCATGGCCATCAATCGGACCTTCATAATGGAAATTTAAAGCTTCAAAAATATTGTCTTGTTTGGGTTTTACTCCAATTTTAGTTTTTCTTAAATATTCTTTTAAAGCGCCTACACTGGGGTCAATTCCCATGGCGTTGTCATTTAAAATCACCCATAGATTAGTGTTAGAAACTCCGGCATGATTTAATCCTTCAAAAGCCATTCCGCCGGCAATAGCAGCATCGCCGATAATAGCTATGGTTTCTTGTTTTTTGTTTTGCAATTGCGCAGAAATTGCCATTCCTAAAGCAGCAGAAATAGAGGTGGAGCTGTGTCCCACACCAAAAGTATCGTATTCGCTTTCTGCAATTTTTGGAAATCCACTGATTCCGTTTAATTTTCTATTGGTGTAAAAACTATTTTTTCTGCCGGTTAAAATTTTATGACCATAAGCTTGATGACCTACATCCCAAATTAATTTATCTGTTGGCGTATTAAAAAAATAATGTAAAGCAATTGTCAATTCAACCACACCAAGACTTGCGCCTAAATGTCCTTTTTTTGTGGAAACAATATCAATAATAAATTCTCTTAAATCTACTGCTAAATCCTTTAATTGATTTGGAGATAATTTTCTTAAATCAGCAGGAGAATCAATACTTTCCAATAAATTCTTTTTCATAAAAACAAAGATAAGTCAAGAATTTGTATTTTTACCTTATGATAACAAATTTTGATGATCAGTATTTCATGAGAAAAGCCTTTGAAGAAGCGCTTTTTGCTTATGAACAAGATGAAATTCCTGTGGGAGCAATAGTGGTTTCTCAAAACAGAATTATTGCTAAAGCTCACAATCTTACAGAAAGATTAAATGATGTTACGGCTCATGCTGAAATGCAAGCTATTACAGCTGCAGCAAATTATTTGGGCGGAAAATATTTAAGGGATTGCATTTTATATGTAACGCTTGAACCCTGTCAGATGTGTGCAGGAGCTTTGTATTGGAGTCAAATTTCAAGGGTTGTTTTTGCCGCTGAAGATCCTAAGCGTGGATTTCTTGCATTAGGCGGAAAACTTCATCCAAAAACTAAAATAACACAAGGGGTTTTAGCAGAAGAAGCTAAGGAATTATTATTAAATTATTTTCAACAAAAAAGATAATATTTATTTTATAAAAAAAAGAGAACAGCATAATTAAAAATACTGTTCTCTTTTTTACTATTACTGAGTTTTTTTACTGCACAGGAATCATACTTGGATCTACTTGATCTAAGTTTTCTTCTAAATCTTCATCGACTTCATCTTGTAAGTCTCCATCGATATTTTCATATTCTATTTCGCCTGATTGTTGATATAGATTTCCGAATTGTACTACATAACTGTTGAATTCCTCTGCTTTTTCTCGGGCTTTTTCACTTTCATCATTCATAATGACAATATCAACTAAATCTCTATATCTTTCTACAGTTCCATAGATTTCAGAAAGAATACTTTGCTGTTCTTTAGATTTTAAACTTGCGTAATAATCTAATTTTTGCTGATAAATAACAACTACTTCATTCCATAGTTTTTCTGCTTTTTCTTTTTCTCCAATTTCATAATAATCAGCGATGAAAGGAGCTATTAAGGCATAATATCCAAATTTTTCTACCGGCATTTTTTCTGTCGCCAAATCCAAAATATCTTTAGCTCTGCCATAATCCTTTCTTTCGATAAGTTCTGCAACTAATCGAGCCATATTACTTCTGTAGGAAATAGAATTTCTTCTGGTTTGTAAATCGTAATATATATCCGGGTTTCCGCTATTTCCCCAATGCCAATTCATGATTTTTTCGTAGAGTTTATCTACATCAATTCTTCCTAAATCATAACCATTGGTTTCTGTTTTTATAGGAACTAATTTATAAGCCAAACCATCTAATTCTAAATAGTCTTTCATCCATAAATAATCTTCATCGCCATAACTTCCTCCACTGAAATAAATAGGACGTTCCCAGTCATTATTTGCAAGGACATCTAACATCAATAAAGTGTTTTTAGGTATTTGACTTGTAGTAATTTTAATTGGGATGGACGAAACGATTTGATCGCGATCTTTTTCTGAAACGATTCCATTTTCAATAACTTTATCCTTATCTACTGATAAAACTAAGTTTTTAGTAGGAAAAGTATTGATGATATGGTCGTTTGGAAGATTGATATAGGTTGAAGCATTATCGCTTTTCACATATTTAATAAAGCTTGAAACACTCATCGTGTCCGGCATTCTTTTGTCTTCTTGATGAACAATTACATCATTGGTTCCGTAAGTATAATTTTCATGTTCTAAAGTGGTTTTTATACCTTCGCTTTGATAAGTTTTATGTTTCATTTGATCAATATACCAATCTGTGGCAAATAAACTGGTGTTGATGATTTTTACATCGGTTCGATAACCTTCTACTTCTTGCACATACCAAAGTGGGAAAGTATCATTATCTCCGATAGTGAAAATAATTCCGTTTTCATCTACAGAATCTAAATAGTTTTTAGCCATTGCTGTAGCGGTATATTTTCCTGATCTGTCGTGATCATCCCAGTTTTGCTGAGCCATTAAAACAGGAACAGCCAACAAGCAAACCACGGTGAGGGCAGGGGCTAAGATATCGGGTTTCAGATGTTTTTTAAGTTTATCGTAAATTGAATACACTCCAAATCCAATCCAGAAAGCAAAAGCATAAAAAGATCCGACAACTGCATAATCTCTTTCTCTTGGCTCAAAAGGCCGTTCATTCAGGTAAACTTTAAGGGCGATTCCGGTGAAAAGAAATAACACCATTAAAACCCAAAAGTTTTGTTTGTCTTTATCATAATGAAAGAAAAGACCGATTAATCCTAAAATAAGAGGTAAGAAGTAATAAGTATTTCTGGCGGGATCATTTTTGACTACATCGGGCAGGTTTTTTTGTGAACCAAAAAACATGCTGTCTATTGCAGTGATTCCACTCATCCAATTTCCATCTAAACTGGTGTATTTCCCTTGTTCGTCATTTTGTTTTCCAACGAAATTCCACATAAAATAACGGAAATACATATACCAAAACTGATATTCGAACATCAGTTTGAAATTGGCGGTAGTAGAGGGTTTTTCCACAGAGAGAACTTGACTGTATTCTTGTAAAAACCTTGCTAATCCTTCGTTGTCAATTCTTCCTTGTTCATAACCGGATTTAACTTCATAAACTAATTGAGCGATTTCTTCATTATTAGCGTATTCAGGGTCAACTCTAAAGTTTACAGGTCCGGCGATATTCATATAATTTTCTATATGAGAGCTTTCTGTACTCCACATTCTTGGTAAAAACGCTTTATGTTCACTGCTGGAATTTTGTTTGGCGTTTTTCCATTTGTTGACAATAATATATTTCCCTGCTTCTTTATCTTTTTCATATTTAGGTTTGTCATCAACATAAGGTTTGTTTTCATCTAAACCGACAAAAGCATCTGTGAATTGCGGACCATATAATAAAGGATTTTCAGGATATTGCTCACGGTTGTAATAAGCCAATAATTCTCGTGCGTTATTAGGGTCGTTTTCATTAATGTTTACACCGGCATTTGCACGAATTGGAAGCATTATCCAAGAAGAGAAACCAATTATCATAAACAAAATGGTGAGTAAAATAGAATTTAATCTGATCCATTCTTTTCTTCTGGTATATTTTAAAGCAAAATAAAAGAAAGCTATTAAAATAATTGCAGCTATTAAAGAGCCGGAATTAAAAGGGAGTCCCACAGTGTTGACGAAAAATATTTCTAAGGTAGCAAAGAAATTCATTAAGAAAGGCATCATCAACAAGAAGATAAATAGGAGGGAGCCAACTACGGCAAAAGAAGCCAAAATAAAATTTTTGACAGTAACTTTTTCGGTATGTTTAAAGTAATATAAATATCCGATTGCGGGAATAGTCAATAATCCTAAAAAGTGAACTCCAAAAGTCAATCCGATTAAGAAACCTAAAAGAATCAACCAGCGTTTTCCTCTGGGTTTAAACATATCTCTTTCCCATAATAAACCTACATAAAATAAGGCAGACATAAAACACATAGCCAAAGCATAAACCTCTGCTTCAACGGCGCTAAACCAAAAACTATCTGTAAAGGAAAAAGCTAAAGATCCTACTGCAGCACTTCCAAGAACAGCAATTTTAGTACCGTTGTTTAAAGATTCTGCCGGACCGGAAATTTTTCTGACGAGTAAACTTAAACTCCAAAACATAAAAAGTATGGTAAAAGCACTTCCTAAAACAGAAATCCAGTTTACCAACAAAGCAATTTTGGTAGGATCAGGCGCAAAAGTAGAAATAACAGCTCCCAACATTTGGTAAAGTGGAGCACCCGGAGGATGACCTACTTGTAGTTTTGCAGAAGTGGTTATGAATTCTCCCGGATCCCAAAAACTGGTGGTGGGTTCAACGGTAGAAGCATAAGTAAAAAGTGCAATTGCAAAAACTACCCATCCTGTAATTTTATTCCAGAGGCTAAAATTTAAGTCTCTCATAAATATATTTTTATATGCAAAACGACGAATTTAAGAATAAAAGATGAATAAGATAAGCTTAATAATATTCAAAAATAAATCCTTAAAAAAAAGATTGAAAAAGTTTGCAGAATTAAAAGATTGGTTTAATTTTGCCAGCTGAATTATTGGTCCATGGTGTAATTGGTTAACACATCTGGTTTTGGTCCAGAAGAGTCAAGGTTCGAGTCCTTGTGGACCAGCAATTCTAAAACCGATTTATGTTTTTCATAATTCGGTTTTTTTTAGTTCTTTTTAAAAAGAGTTTTTCACTTTTATTAAGTTCAAAAACTACAAAAAAAATCATTGTTTTTACTTGTCAATTTAAAAAATTGTATTATCTTTGCAGGCAAGAATTTTGGTCCATGGTGTAATTGGCTAACACATCTGGTTTTGGTCCAGAAGAGTCAAGGTTCGAGCCCTTGTGGACCAGCAATTCTAAACCGAATTATGTTTTTCATAATTCGGTTTTTTATTTTATAAATATTGTTGAAATTTTAATCTGTAGAAGAATCATAATTATCTTCACTCGGGAGAATATATCCGATAAAAGTAATCACCAAGAAGGCAACAATTCCTGCGCTTAACACAAAAAATAAAAACTTAGAAAATAAACTTCCATTTACTACCAAACTATAGTATCCTAAGGAAGCTTCTAAGATTAAAATAATGATGATTAATATAATTTTCTTCGTCATTGAAAATGATAGGTGTTTGTTTTAGAAGATTTTTTCAGCAAAAATAGTTTATAATTCACAAGATTTCTTCATTTTAAAATTAATTATAATTTTCGAGAAATTAAAATCCCATCTCTTATGGGGAGAAGTAAATTTTCAATTCTTTTATCATCTCTTAGTTTTTGATTAAAAGCTTTGAGTTGATCTGTAGCTTTATCTCCTTTTTTAGTGGGTTGAGTTACTTTTCCATACCATAAAACATTATCAGAAATGAAAATTCCTCCTTTTTTCATTTTGGGAAAAACCAAATCAAAATATAAACTATAATTTTGTTTGTCTGCATCGATAAAAACCAAATCAAATTCTTTGTCTAAAGTTGGAATTATTTCTTTTGCATCTCCAATATGTTGAATGATTTGATCAGCATAAGCTGATTTTTTAAAATATTTTTTCTGCAAATTATATAACTCTTCATTTTTGTCAATAGTGTGGAGCTCACCTTCTTTTTGCATTCCTTCTGCTAAACATAAAGCGGAATATCCGGTGAAAGTTCCAATTTCTAAAATGTTTTTAGGCTGTAAAAGTTTGGAGATTAAACTCAAAAGTCTGCCTTGCAAATGACCGCTTATCATCCTGGGTTTTAAGACTTTTTGATAAGTTTCTCTGTTGAGTTCTTTTAAAATTTCAGGTTCTTGTTGTGAAATTTCTTCCGCATAATCTTCTAATACTTTTAAAGAAATTGAAGTGTTCATTATGTATTTAAAATTTTATTTCTTAATTCTGTTTTTCTTTTTTCATCTTCACCAAAAAGCCAATTTAGCACATTCTTCTCCCAAATATCATCTCTTTCTTGAGTGGAAATAATTTCTTGTTCTACCGCAAGATCTAATAATTTTCCGGGATAAGAAGATTGTGGTGCGCTTTCCATTTCTCCTAAAGGATAAGGGTCATCTAATCCGGCAACAATTTGATGTGGAGTTTGATTTTTGACTAATAATTTTAAAGATCCGGTGTCGTGTACTAAAGTGTCAAAAAAGATATTTTTATGTCCGACAGATTTTCTCGGGTGTGTTTTTCCTTCAAATAAATCCGGTCGGCCATCAAAACCTTGAATTCTTCTACCTAAATTAATCTGTGCTAATTGTCCGCCGTGGGCAAAACAAACTCGCATGTTTTTGTATTTATCAGGATATCCGTTTAACGTTAAAAAATGATAAGCATCTGCACATTGCGCTAACATCCAAACCAAATGAAAACGCCAAGCAGTATTTTCTAATTTGATAAATTTTTCTCCATCATAAGGGTGAACTTCTAAAGCTAAATTGTATTTATCTGCCAATTCAAAAATAGGTTCATTTTCTTCATCAAAAATACATCTCCAAGTTCCAATACTGTCCATAAAGTGAGTAGGTAAACATAATAAGCGCATATTCAATTCTTCTACACATCTTTCAATTTCCCACAAAGCACTTCTTAAAAAACCGGGATGAATTACAAAACCGGAAGTAAATTTTGAAGGATAATCTCTTTGTAAACTCGCATTAAAATCATTTTGAAATCTTAAAGCTTTTTTCATTTCTTCAACTCGCAAACCATTTCCATAAAGCTGAGAAAGATTTAAAATCACTGCGTGATCAATATTAAATCTGTCCATCCATTCCAGTTTTTCATTTAAGAAAAAACTGGAATCTGTCACCGGGCGTTTCCAGTTTTTTTGCAGCATATATTTTCTGTCATCATCAACCCAAAAGATTTCTTTGTCTTTCATGAATTGCGGAATATCTTCAGGATATGGAAGTAAATGAGAGTGGCCGTTAATGCGGAGTTTTTTTTTCATAATAAGAAATAAGCATTTTTCAGATTAAGCTTTAAAAATAGAAAATTAAATTAGAAAGCAGGTCAGAAATTAGAAATCTATTTAAAAATTAAAAACGATAAAAAATCAGAATAAATATTATAAGTATTATTTTATTTAAATCCTTTAAAAACTAATAAATTTAATATTTTCGTGAAGAATTTAAACAGAGGAAAAAATCTGCTTTTTTGAAGTGAGGAGAGAAGAATGGGATGATTGTTTTTAATCTTTTTATTTTTGTTTAAAAAAAACACTATATTATAAGCGTAATATATTTTTAGCTATATGGCAACAAATTATACTGAAGAAAATATTCGTTCCTTAGATTGGAAAGAACACATTAGAATGCGTCCGGGAATGTATATTGGAAAACTTGGAGACGGATCAAGTGCAGATGATGGAATTTATATTCTTTTAAAAGAGGTGCTCGACAACTCTATTGATGAATATGTGATGGGAGCAGGAAAAACCATAGAAGTTTCTATTCAAGGACAACGTGTGATTGTTAGAGATTACGGAAGAGGAATCCCTTTAGGAAAAGTGGTTGATGTAGTGTCTAAAATGAATACCGGAGGAAAATATGACACCAAAGCATTTAAAAAATCTGTAGGATTAAATGGAGTAGGTACAAAAGCTGTAAATGCTTTATCTTCTTATTTTAGAGTAGAGTCTAACAGAGATGGAAAATCTGTTTCTGCAGAATTTGAAAGAGGACAACTTAATAAAGAAGAAAAACTTGATGAAACTTCCAGAAGACGTGGAACAAAAGTCACTTTCTTACCGGATAATGAAATTTTTAAAAAATATAAATTCAGACATGAATATGTTGAAAAACTGCTGAAAAACTATGTTTATCTAAATCCGGGATTAACCATTGTTTTTAATGGAGAAAAATATTATTCAGAAAACGGATTAAAAGATCTTTTAGCAGATAATATCAATGAAGAAGAACAGCTTTTTCCAATAATCCATTTAAAAGGAGAAGATATTGAAGTTGCGATTACTTATAGTAAATCTCAATACAGTGAAGAATATCATTCTTTTGTAAACGGACAAAATACCACCCAAGGAGGAACACATCAAAATGCGTTTAGAGAAGCTTTAATTAAAACAGTAAGAGAGTTTTACGATAAAAATTATAATACCAGCGATATAAGAAAATCTATTGTTGCCGCTATCAGTATCAAGGTGATGGAACCTGTTTTTGAAAGTCAAACCAAAACGAAATTAGGATCTTCAGAAATGGGAGGAAATATGCCGAGCGTGCGTTCTTATATCATGGATTTCCTCAAACGAAAACTGGATAATTATCTGCATAGAAATGAAGAAACAGCAGAAAAACTACAAAAGAAAATTCTTCAAGCAGAAAGAGAAAGAAAAGATTTATCCGGAATTAGAAAATTAGCGCGTCAAAGAGCTAAAAAAGTAAGCTTACACAATAAAAAATTAAGAGATTGCAGAATTCATTTGGGAGATACCAAAAAAGACAGATATTTAGAAAGTACTTTGTTTATTACGGAGGGAGATTCTGCAAGCGGAAGTATTACAAAATCTCGAGATGTACAAACTCAAGCAGTTTTCAGTTTAAAAGGAAAACCTTTAAACAGTTATGGATTAACAAAGAAAATTGTTTACGAAAATGAAGAGTTTAATTTACTTCAAGCTGCTTTAAACATAGAAGACTCCATAGAAGATTTAAGATATAATAATATCGTAATCGCAACAGATGCTGATGTTGATGGAATGCATATCCGTTTGTTGTTGATTACTTTTTTCTTGCAATTTTTTCCGGAATTAATAAAAGAAGGACATTTATATATTCTACAAACTCCTTTGTTTAGAGTAAGAAATAAAAAAGAAACAATTTATTGTTATTCAGAAGAAGAAAAACAAAAAGCCATATTAAAACTTAAAGGAAAACCTGAAATCACAAGATTTAAAGGGTTGGGAGAAATCTCTCCTGATGAATTTAGATATTTTATCGGAGAAGATATCAGGCTTGACCCTGTAATGCTTGACAAAGAAGTAGGTATAGAAAAAATGTTGAAGTTTTATATGGGAAAAAACACCAGTGATCGACAAAAATTTATTATTGATAATTTACGCACAGAACTCGATACTATTAAAGAAGAAGAAATTCAAATAGCGTAAATTAGAAATTGAAAATTAAAATTATTCCTTGTTCAATAATCAATTTAAATGAGCGAAAACAATAACGAAAATTTAGAAAATCAAAATAATATCAACGGAAGCGAAAAAGAAACCCTAACCAAAATTACAGGAATGTATGAGGATTGGTTTTTGGATTATGCTTCTTATGTAATTCTTGAAAGAGCGGTTCCGGATATTGATGATGGTTTTAAACCTGTTCAGCGCAGAATTCTTCATGCGATGAATGAACTCGATGATGGAAGATATAACAAAGTTGCCAATATTGTTGGACATACCATGCAATATCACCCTCACGGAGATGCCAGTATTGGAGATGCAATCATTCAATTAGGACAAAAAGATTTATTGATTGACATGCAAGGAAACTGGGGAAATATTTTCACCGGTGATGGAGCTGCAGCACCAAGATATATTGAAGCAAGATTATCAAAGTTTGCACTTCGGGTTTTATTTAATCCTAAAATTACAGAGTGGCAACTGTCTTATGATGGAAGAAAAAAAGAACCCATCAATTTGCCGGTAAAATTCCCACTTCTTTTAGCACAAGGAGTAGAAGGAATTGCAGTAGGATTAAGCACAAAAATTCTTCCTCATAATTTTTTGGAATTAATCGAAGCTTCCATCAAACATTTACAAGGAAAAAGATTTAAACTTTTTCCTGATTTTCCAACCGGTGGAGTGATAGATGTTTCTAATTATCAAGATGGAAAAAGAGGAGGAAAAATAAGAGTTCGCGCAAAAATAGAACAACAAGAAAAAAACATATTAAATATTACAGAAATTCCTTTTGGAACAACCACAGCTTCTTTGATTGATTCCATTATAAAAGCCAATGAAAAAGGAAAAATAAAAATTAAACACATAGAAGATAATACGGCAAATAATGTGGAGATTTTAATACATCTTCCCAATAATATTTCACCAGACAAAACAATTGATGCTTTATATGCATTTACCAATTGTGAAATGTCAATTTCTCCGTTGAGCTGTGTGATTTCGAACGATAAACCAGAATTTATCGGAGTTTCTGAAATCTTAAAAAGAAGTACAGATCATACTCTTGATTTATTAAGACAAGATTTAGAAATTCAACTTAATGAATTAGAAGAACGCTGGCATTTTTCTTCTTTAGAAAGAATTTTTATCCAAAATAGAATTTATCGAGATATTGAAGAAGAAGAAACTTGGGAAGGCGTAATTTCTGCAATAGATGAAGGATTAAAACCTCATATTTCACACCTAAAGAGAGCTATCACCACAGAAGATATAGTTCGACTTACAGAAATTCGCATAAAACGTATTTCTAAATTTGATTTAGATAAAGCTCAACAAAAAATAGAAGCTTTAGAAGATGAAATTGCTCAAGTAAAACATCATTTAGCAAACTTAACAGACTACGCAATTGCCTATTTCCAAGATTTGAAAAAAGAATTTGGAGAAGGAAAAGAAAGAAAAACAGAAATCGCTGTTTTTGAAGATATTGAAGCTGCTAAAGTGGTAATTAGAAATACCAAACTCTATGTAAATAGAAAAGAAGGATTTATCGGAACAGGTTTAAGAGGAGATGAATTTGTGAAAAACGTGAGCGATATTGATGATATTATCTGTTTTACCGCCGATGGAACATGGAAAGTAGTAAAAGTAGATTCCAAAGTATTTATTGGCAAAAACATTATACATGTAGATGTTTTCAAAAGAAAAGATAAAAGAAAAATCTATAATGTAATGTATAGAGATGGAAAAAAAGGAAATGTTTATATGAAACGTTTTGCCATTCTTTCCATGACCAGAGATCGAGAATATAGTGTAGGAAAAGCAAAGCCAGGAACAAAAATTTTATATTTCTCTGCTAATCCAAACGGAGAAGCAGAAAAGGTAACAGTTTATTTACGTCAAACTGCCAAAAAGAGAAAGTTAAAATTTGAAATTGATTTTGCCGATATGGACATCAAAGGCAGAGGAGCAAGAGGAAATATAGTAAGTAAACATGCAGTTAGAAAAGTAGAACTAAAAGAAGAAGGTGTTTCTACTTTAAAACCAAGAAAAATTTGGTTTGACGAAAGTGTGAAAAGATTAAATATTGAAGAAAGAGGAGAGTTTTTAGGGCATTTCAAAGGCGATGATCGAATACTATTGGTTACGCAAGAGGGAATAGTAAAAACGATTTTGCCGGAATTGATTACTCATTTTAATGAAGAATATGTAATCATGGAAAAATGGAATCCGGAAAAAGTTATCACCGCTGTATATTGGGAAGGGGAACGCGAACGTTTTTACGTAAAAAGATTTTTAATTGAAAATAAAGACAGAGAAGAGTTAATTATCACAGAACACCCGAATTCTCAATTAGAGATTGTAACCACAGATGTGCGTCCGGTTTTGGATATTGAATATCGAAAACCAAGAGGAAAAGATCCTAAACCCAATGATCAAGTTTTCTTAGAAGAATTTATTGCAGTAAAAGGAATTACCGCACAAGGAAATCAATTGACAACAGAAACTGTAAATCAACTTAATTTGTTAGATCCGCGTCCGGAAATAAAAGAGGAATCAGAAAAAGAATCTGAAAACTTAGAATCAGATACAAAAAACACCGAACAGCAAGGAAGTTTGTTTGATGATTAGATAAATTATGAGTTCAAAATTTCTTAAAGAGTTTAAAGAGTTCGCTATTAAAGGGAGTATGATTGATATTGCTATTGGTATCATCATTGGAGCTGCTTTTAATAACGTGGTAGATACTTTAGTGAAAAAAGTATTGATGCCCCCCATTTCTTTGTTGACCAATGGAATTAATTTTCAGAACAAAAAACTGATATTACGTCCGGAATTATTTGAAGGAGAAAAACTAATCCGCGAAGAAGTAGCTATTGAATACGGAACACTTATTACTGTTTTAATAAATTTTGTTATTATTGGATTGTGTACTTTTTTTGTGGTTAAAATAATGAACTCTTTGAGAAATAAAGCTGAAGATCCTAAAGAAAAAGTAATCAAACCTCCCAAAGACATAGAATTATTAGGCGATTTAAAAACCATAATGGAAGAGCAAAACAAGTTGTTAAAAGAAATGAAGAATAAAAAGTAAAGTTTTTATTACTCTTTAATTCTTGTGGCAGAAAATTCTTTGATTTTGTTTTGTCCTACTTGAGAAAACTCAAAAGAGTAAGTATTTCCTTGCGTTTCAATAATTTTCATCTTAAAAGATTGCTTTTCACTGGCTTCTTTTGCGTTGTATTTCTTTAAGATATACTCACATTCATTTACCCATCTAATAGCCGATGTATCAGGTTGTTTTGGATCATAATAATCAATTTCAAGAGAATCATTGCGCACAATCTTAGCTTTGATCAATTCGCCATCAGCATAAGTTTGATATTCAAAAGTTCCGGTTTTAAAATTGGAACATTCTTTAGCAGGGGTAAAACAAGCCGTAAAAAGCAAAGGGAAGAACAAAAAGTAAAAAAATCTTTTCATTTATTTTTTCTACAAAGTTAAGCATTTATCTTTTATTTGTTCTTCTCAAAAGAATCAAAACTTCCATCACTATATAAGATGATAATTTTTTCTATAGTTTTTGAAGAAGATACAGCATCAGGAAAAATATTGGTTTTTTCTAAGATTTCATTTTTCGTAATATTTACAGGATTTTCTTCTTTCTTTTCAGTAGGAGAAGAAGGTGGGTTTTTAATTTTCTTTTCTTGTGAAGCAGTAAAATTTCCTTTTCCATTCATCAACCAATATAAATCTATTTCAGGAAAAGCTTCTAAAATTTTTAAGATAAAATCTAAACTGGGTTTATTTCTTCCGGAAATAATATGAGAAATAGAGGAGCGGCCTACACCAATTTTATCAGCAAAAGCAGAGGCAGATAAATCATATTTTTCCATAATCGTATGCAAACGTTTAGAGAATTCCTTACTGTTTATCATTGTAAATAAATTATATTTTTTAGCGTAATACAAATGTAAACAAATTAATTTAAATATAATAATAGAGAGGAGTGCAGTATATTTTTAATTAAACTAAAAGTTTAAATTAATGTTATTAATTATCTGAAACTAAGTAGTTTATAAAAGTATAATTGATAATGCTTAGAAAACTGAAGTTTTCTTTAAATTAAAACAAAACTTTGTTTACAAAAATAAACAATCTTAAAAATAATTTCGTTTACAATTGTAAAAGTACACTTGTTTAAGATTGTAAACAGTTAAAAAAAACATCTGAAAATCTGAAATGTTTTTTCTTTTTTTAATTGAAAAATCAAAAAGAGAATATGATATAAAAAGAGGTTTAGAATTTTTTAGAGATTTTATTTATTGATAAAAAAATAAAAGAGAAAAATTGAAAAAGAAGAGAAATCTTATTTACTTGATTTTGAAAAAATAAAAATGGAGTATTTATTGTAGATGTGTAGTAGTCAGTTATATTTTTTGAACTTTATATAAGCTAAAAACAATGAAATCTGAAAGAATTGTTATAATTATTGATGAAAACTCAATGTTTTTAACAAAGAATTAATGATATGTTTTGGTGTAAAATTATAAAAGGCTTAATTTTGTATTATTCAATAATATAATTAATTTATTAAGAATATGACAAAATTCAAGTTGGATAAATTGGATCACCAAATTCTGGATATTTTGATAGATGATACCAGAACAGCTTTCACTGACATTGCGAAGCGACTTGATATATCTGCCGGAACGGTGCATGTACGCGTAAGGAAAATGGAGGAAGCCGGAATTATTACCGGTTCTACATTAAACCTAAATTACAAAAAGTTAGGCTACACTTTTGTTGCTTATGTAGGTATATTTTTAAGAAAAACCTCTCAAACAAAATTTGTAATAGAACGAATTAATGAAATTCCTAATATTGTAGAAGCTCACGTCCCAACAGGAAAATATAATGTTTTTTGTAAAATTAGAGCAAGAGATACTGAGCACGCTAAAAGAATTATCTATTTATTAGATGATATTGAAGGAGTTTACCGTACAGAAACAATGGTTTCTATGGAAGAAAGTCTTAGCAATAAGAAAAGATTAATGCATTCTATTTTTGAAGAAATGTAATTTTTTACATTGATCATAAAAAATCCCGCTAAGTAAAATTTTAGCGGGATTTTTTTGTTTAAATATTTATTGAATTTAATTGTTGTATAAACGCTCTCTTAGTTGTTTGATTTTTTCATCTTCCATATATTCCTCAAAAGTCATATATCTGTCGATAATTCCGTTGGGAGTAAGTTCAACAATGCGATTTGCCACACTTTGAACAAATTCTCTGTCGTGAGAAGTGAATAAAATTGCGCCTTTAAAGTTTTTTAAAGCATTATTAAAAGCGGTGATAGATTCTAAGTCTAAGTGGTTTGTAGGTTCGTCAAGCATTAATACGTTAGCTCTTTGAAACATCATCTTGCTTAGCATGCAACGCACTTTTTCTCCTCCGGACAATACTTTTGCAGATTTTAAAGCTTCTTCGCCACTGAAAAGCATTTTTCCTAAAAATCCTCGAATATAAACTTCTTCTCTTTCTTCTGTAGTTTTGGCATATTGTCTGAGCCAATCTACCAAAGTTAAATCTTTTTCGAAAAACTCTGAGTTATCAACCGGCAGGTAAGATTGAGAAGTGGTGATTCCCCATTCAAATTTTCCGGATTTAGGTTCTTCTTTGTTGTTTATAATTTCATAAAAAGCTGTAGTAGCTCTGGAATCTTTAGAGAAAACAAAAACTTTATCGTCTTTTTTTAAGTTTAGATTTAATTTCTTAAACAAAGTTTCTCCTTCAAGTGTAGATTCTAAATTTTCAACATTTAAAATTTGATCTCCGGCTTCTCGTTCACGGTCAAAAATAATGGCAGGATATCGACGGCTTGAAGGTTTAATGTCATTGATATTAAGTTTTTCAATCATCTTTTTACGAGAAGTGGCTTGTTTTGATTTAGCAACGTTTGCACTAAAACGTCTGATAAAAGCTTCGAGTTCTTTTTTCTTTTCTTCAGCTTTTTTGTTTTGTTGTGCACGCTGACGCGCTGCTAATTGTGAAGATTCATACCAAAAAGTATAATTTCCGCTGTAATGTGTAATTTTTCCAAAATCGATATCAGAAATATGTGTACAAACAGAATCTAAAAAATGCCTGTCGTGAGAAACCACTATGATGGTGTTTTTAAAATCTGCCAAGAAATTTACCAACCAAGAAATAGTGTCGTAATCCAAGTCGTTGGTGGGCTCATCCATAATCAACACATCAGGATTTCCAAAAAGAGCTTGTGCTAAAAGTACGCGAACTTTTTGTTTTCCGTCTAAATCTTTCATCAATTCATAATGTAAATCCTCGCTGATTCCTAAGTTTGAAAGCAAAGCAGCGGCACTGCTGTCTGCGTTCCAACCGTCCATTTCTTCAAAAGCAGATTGAAGTTCTCCGATCCGCTCTGCATTTTCATCATTATAGTCTGCATATAGCGCATCCATTTCAGACTTGATAGCAAACAAAGGTTTATTTCCGCGTAAAACTGTTTCTAAAACAGGATAATCATCATAAAGATTGTGATCTTGTTCTAAAACCGACATTCTTTTTCCCGGTTCTAAGTTTACAATTCCGGAGGTAGGTTCTTGTTGGCCGGCCAATATTTTTAAAAAAGTGGATTTTCCGGCACCGTTCGCACCGATAATTCCATAGCAATTTCCTTCTGTAAAGGAAGTGTTTACGTCATCGAAAAGTACTCTTTTTCCGAATTGAACAGATAAATTTGAAACTGATAGCATAAGCTCAAAAAATTTTGTGCAAAAATACGCAAATTAACCTGATGTATAAACCAATTATAAAGGATTATAAATTTATTTTATAGAAAGTTATCAAGATGATTTGTAAGAATTGCAAATTTAAGTTGATAAATTTAGAAAAACAGTTTTTCTGTGTTTATTTTTAATTCAAAAAGGATAAGGTTTAACTTTTTTAACGCTCAATTAACAGTGGCAATCAATAGATTCATTTATTTTTGAGGGAAAGTTTTTTAAAATAAAATGATGATTTTATAATCTGTATGAAGCAAAACTACTTCCTTTTTTTACTTATTGTATTGTCTTTTTATGCTTGTGTAGATTCGAAAGAAAATAATAAAACATCTATTTCGGGAGAAATCTTTGACCCTAAAAGTCCTTTTGTGGTTTTGTTGAAAAATGATGAAACTATTGACACTGTTGAATTGGATGAAAATAATAGGTTTTATTATGAATTTGATGATAAGCTGATTAAAAATGGTTTATACACTATTCTTCATGATTATAATACGCATTATGAAACACAGATGTTTTATATTGAAAAGGGAAATGCGCTTCAGTTGAGATTAAATACACAAGAATTTGATGAATCTTTGATGTATTCCGGAGAGGGAGCTGTGGCAAACAATTTCCTGATGTTGCTTTTTTTAGAAAGTATTCAAAGCAATAAACTTTTGTTGGATTACTATAAAATAAGTCCGGAAACATTTTTGAGAAAAGCAGATTCTATAAAAGAGGAGTATGATGATAATTTAAAATCACTACATCAAAAAAGAAAAGTTTCTACAAATTTTAAGGATTTGGCCGGCGAAATAATTGATTATGCTTATTTCAATACCAAAGAACGTTATTATTTCTTGCTCAATAAATACAGAAGAGGAGTAATAAAAGATTTACCGGAGGATTTTTTGGCATATAGAGAAACAGCAGAATTCAATCATAAGGAATTACAGAAATATTATATATATCAGCATTTTTTAGATGATTATTTGAAAAATAAGGCTGTGGAAAAGTGTCAACAAGAAAATAAAGAAAAGAATTGTTTCGATTTGCAATCTAAATTCAATTTACAAGAAAGAATGAGATTAGCAGATTCTTTATTTGAATTAGAAACTTTAAGAGAAAGATTTTTACGCGATTTTAGTGGTTGGCTGATTGTAAAGGCTAAAACTTCAAAAGAAATAGATTCAACACTTCAGTTTTTGACTGATGTGAAATTTGATGAGCAGGAATTTCATAAAATAAATGAATTGGCGAAAGTTCAAAAAAGACAGTTTATTGGAGATATAGGAGATTTAACTTTAACTTCAAAAAATGGTGAACATATAAGTATTTCTACCATTGCTGATAAGCCAACTGTTTTTTATTACTGGTCTTTATATTACAAATCTCATCATCTCAATCAGCATAAAAAGATAAAAGAATTTGAAAAAAGATATCCTGAAATTAATTTTGTGGGAATTAATATTGATAATGAAGATTTAAAATCTTCAGAAGAGCAAAATAATTGGGAGTCAAGTATAGAAAATTTTGGTTATCAAGAATTTCAAGAATATCAATTAGTTTGTCCTCCTGAGCAGCGTATTTTTTATAGAAACTACCTGAATAAAGCTGTTTTTGTAGATACTGACGGAAAGATTGTAGAAGGAGATTTAAATGTGCAAGACTCTTCTTTTGAAGAAGAAATTTTAGGATTGTTAAATCGTTAATCTAAAGAATATTCGCTTCAAGTTTTACTTTAATGTGTGTTTGCAATTGCAATTGAATTAGATTGTTATATGATTTTCTTTATTACTCTTAAATTATGAGAGTATAAATTGGTGTCCACATTAAAAATCCCGGAATGATCTAAGCGATCGATTCTTACTTTTCCGTGGGCGTGGATGATATAATTGTTTTCCAT
>JAJYSY010000044.1 GCA_021793375.1 Bacteroidota bacterium
AAGGGAGATTATATTTTAAAAATAAATTATTTAGGATATAAGGAAAAACAAATTCCTTTAATGCTTCAAAAAGATAAAGAACTTTTTATCAGATTAGAGGAAAATGAGGAGTTTTTAGAGGAAATAGTAATAAAATCCACTTTGCCAACAATTCAACAGAAAACAGATCGACTTGTTTTTAATGTTGATCAAACTCCAAGCGGTTCAGTAGGAACAGCAAATGATGCTTTAAAAAACACACCGGGTGTGCAAATTGAAAATGAGGAGTTAAAAATGATAGGAAAAGGAGAAGTAAAAGTTTTAATTAATGATAAAATAATTCGGTTGAACGGAGAGGAATTATATACTTACTTAAATACTATTCCGGCTGATAATATAAAAAACATAGAAGTGATTTCTACTCCTCCTTCAAAATATGAAGCAGAAGGAAATAGCGGATTGATTAATATTGTTTTAAAAAAAGCGAAAAAAGATAGTTGGAGTAATACTTTACGAACAAACTACAAACAGCAAAGCTATGCTTCTTTTGGAATCGGAAATGCATTTTTATATCATAAAGATAAATTGGAAATTTCCGCTTCTTTAGATGCGGCAAAAGGATACAGAAAAAGAAAAAATGATTTATTGCTTTATTTTGATGAAGAACTTTGGAAAGAACCTCTTCGATTTAAAGATAAATTAGATAATATTTCAGGTAAATTCAGTTTGGATTATACTTTATCTGAAAAATCTTCTATAGGAATTTCCTATAATGGTGCTTTAAGAGATAATGATATTACTGATTATTCCTTGACTCAGATTTATGATAATAACCATGAATTGATTGGAAATTTAAACTCTTCAGGATTTAGTGATAACACTGTGAAATCTCATAATTTAGGAGGATATTTTGAACATAAAATAGATACTTTAGGAAGAAAGTTTTCTTTAAATTTAGATTATTTCAATTATCAAAATATTCAAGATCGAAATTCTATTACAACAGCGAATTATTCAGGACATGAAAATACTGAAATAGAAAATGCGAATAATCAATATATAGATAATTATAGTTTCAGTTTTGATTTTGAACATCCTACAGATTGGGCAAAGTTTTCTTATGGAACAAAGTTATTATTTACTAAAAATCGCAATCGTTTAAAAGAGTTGATTAATGAAAATGATAATAGCAATATGCAAAAAGATCATTTTAAATATAGAGAAAATGTTCAGGCAGCTTATGTAGATATAACCAAAGAGTTTAATGAAAAATGGACCGCCAAAGTAGGAGCGAGGTTAGAATATACCGACATAAAAGGAATTTCAATTGATGAGGAAAATGAATTTAAGAAAAACTATATGAAATTATTTCCTACTGCATTTTTGAATTTTAATGCTGATAAAAATAATGTTTTTAATTTAAGTTATAGCAGACGAATCAACAGACCCGGATTTTGGGCTTTAAATCCAAGCAGATGGTATATCAATTCAGTTTCTTACACGGAAGGAAACCCTTTTTTACAACCTGCTTTTTCTGATAATATTGAACTTAAACACATTTATAAAAATAAATTGATTTCCACTTTATTTGTTTCTACAGAAAATCAAGGATTTGATCAAATTCCTTCAGTAAATCAAGAAACAAATCAGCAGATTTATACAGTTGAAAACTTTTATGATTTAATTTCTTTTGGAATAAGAGAAAATTTTCATTTTAATCCTTTTCCTTGGTGGAAAACAATGACGCAAACCGGTGTTTTTTATACAGATGGAAGATTTAAAAAAGATTTTGAAGATTTAGGAACCATGAATCGCGGAATGAATTTTCAGTTTTATACCAATCATAGTTTTTCTTTAAATGCTAAAAAAACACTTCAATTGGAAACCACTTTTAATTATCAATCTTCTTTTAAAACACTGATGTTTGAAATTGATGATTATTCTTATTTAGATTTAGGTTTTAAAGCTTTATTATTTAAAGAAAATCTACAAGTTAATTTGTATTTCCAAGACGTGTATAAAGGAATTCGACCAAAAGCAACAACTTACACCAATGATGTTAAACAAGTTTATGGAAATTATTTTGACAGCAGAAGTGTAAATTTATCTCTTACCTATAAGTTTGGTAATGAGAATTTAAAAACTAAATCAAGAGAAAATAAAAACACAGAAATCCAAAGTAGAACAAATTAAAATTTATGAGGGCAAATAATCATTCACACTTATTTTTTAAAGAAACCATCAATTAGCTTTTTAAAATATAATTTTTGGTATCTCCAAATCTTTTTAAATTGCCTATTCTTTAAAAAACCTGAAATTCATTTGAAAAATATGAATAATTTTTATTCTAATATTCCTTTGGCTCAAAATGTGATTGAACTTTGTCGATCTAAAAATATTACAGATGTGGTGATTAGCCCGGGATCGCGAAATGCCCCTTTAACGATTTCTTTTGCTAATCAAGATTTTTTTAACACATATAGTGTTGTAGATGAAAGAAGTGCAGGTTTTTTTGCTTTAGGAATGGCACAACAAACTCAAAAACCGGTGGTGTTGTGTTGTACTTCAGGTTCTGCGGTGGTAAATTATTATCCGGCAATTGTAGAATCTTTTTACAGTGATATTCCGCTGATTATAATTTCTGCAGATCGACCAGTGGAAAGATTGGATATTGGAGATGGACAAACTATTCGACAGAAAAATGTTTTTGAAAATCATATTTTATATTCCGCTAATCTTTATTCTGAAATTGTTTTGGAAAAATCTCCTACAGATAAAAAATTAGTTCAGAAAAAATGGGAAGCGCAAAGACATAATGAAAGAGAAATAAACTTAGCTTTAAATACCGCAATAGAAAAACAAGGTCCAGTTCACATCAATGTTCCTTTTTATGAACCTTTATATCAAATCACAGAAAAATTATCGGTTTCTCCTTTAAAAATTGAACCGATTAGAGAAAAGAAAACTATTCGCGCAGAAAGTTTAAAACCCTATGCAGAAATATGGAATAAAAGCAAAAAGAAATTGGTTTTGGTAGGAGTGAATAAACCCAATTCCATAGAAAAAAAATATTTAGATTTTTTAGCAAAAGATTCTTCGGTGTTGGTTTTTACAGAAACAACTTCAAATTTATCTCATGAAGATTTTATTTTAAGAATAGATAATATTATTGCGCCGATTGAAATTTCAGCAAATGCAGAAGAACTTTTTAAAGAATTGCAACCGGAAATTTTATTGACTTTTGGCGGAATGGTGGTTTCTAAAAAAGTAAAAGCTTTTTTAAGAAATTATCAACCCAAACAGCATTGGCATATTGATGAGAAAAAAGCTTTAAATACTTATTTCTGTTTAAACAAACATTTTGATGTTGAACCGAATATGTTTTTCTTTGAATTTGAAAAATTAGCGAAAAAACCTCAAAGTAATTATAAAAATACTTGGTTAGATTTTAGAAATAAAACCAATAAAAAACACCAAGATTATTTGCAGAATATTCCTTTTTCTGATTTAAAAGCTTTTTCTTATATCTTAAATAAGATGAAAAAACCACAAGTTTTACATGTTTCCAACAGCAGTGTGGTCAGATATGCTAATTTATTTGAACTTTCTCCGGATTTAGAAGTGTATTGCAACAGAGGAACCAGCGGAATTGATGGTAGTGTTTCCACAGCAGTTGGCGCAGCAGTGAAATCAGAAAAACCCACCACTTTAATTACAGGAGATTTATCTTTCTTTTATGACAGCAATGGATTGTGGAATGAAAATATTCCAAAAAACTTTAGAATTATTATTTTAAATAATAGAGGAGGGGGAATTTTTAGAATTTTACCGGGAAATAAAACAGAAAATTATTTCCATCAGTTTTTTGAAACCAGACATCAACTCAATGCAGAGAATTTAAGTAAGATGTATAATTTTCATTATGAAAAAGCTGAAAATGAAGAAGAACTATCGCATTGTTTAGAAAACTTTTTTGAAAATTCCGCTCAACCTAAAATTTTAGAAATATTCACGCCAACAGAAGTAAATGATGAAATTTTATTGAATTATTTTAAATTTATCAGAAGTTAATTCAAAACAATTATCTGGTCCAATATAATTCTTTAACATTTTCATTTTTTTCGATTTCAGAAAGTGTCGGACCGATTTCAGAAATATCAAATTCATTAAAATTGATTTCAATTAAATATCCTGAAGCACTTCTGTTAAAGGAAAAAGTATTGATATCACTTTCTGCTTTCAGCATAATTTTATCGATAATTTGATAAGGATCAGCTTCCGGTTTTACTGAAATTCTTACCAAATGATGTTTAAATCTTCTTGAAAAACGTTGTTCTATAGGTTGCAAAATCAATAAAATCGTAAAAGCAATAATTGTAGCAGAAATTGCAGCGAGATACATTCCCGATCCGGTGGCAAGACCGATGGCGGCAACTGTCCATAATCCGGAGGCAGTGGTTAATCCGCGGACAAATCCGGGTTTTTGAAAAATGATAATTCCCGCTCCCAAAAAACCAATTCCACTGACTACTTGTGCAGCCACACGAGCAGGGTCTAAAGTGATGTGATCGCCAATAACATCAGAAAAACCATAACTGGATACAATAATTACCAAAGCCGAACCCAAACAAACCATCATATGTGTTCGCATTCCGGCAGACCAGTTTTTTCTTTCGCGCTCCATTCCAATTATTGCCCCAAGTGCCGAAGCTAAAACCAATCTTAATAAAACTATTTCCCAACCAATCATAAGTTATGATTTTATTTATTTTTTAATAAGAAGCTAAAAATACTAAATATTTGTTTTGAAAAATAGATGACTATCTAAAAAGTGATGGTAAAAATAAAATGATAAAGTATTCTTCACATCATATAAATAATATCTTTGCACAGACAAATATATTGTTTTTGATTTGAGACTTTCTTCATTAATAACTTCTTTTAATCCCAAAAAACTGTGGGAAGACATTGATAACAGAGATTTCGAAAAATCTATCTCTATGGTTATCGCTATGTTATTACCCATTGTGGTGGGGGTGAGATCTGATGAGCTTCCTATGGCAATACATATTGCTTTAGGAGTTGTTTTTGCTTCTTTTAGTGATACCTCAGGAAGTTTAAGACTGAAAACCATAGGAATGTTTTTAGGAACATTGCTCACCATTTCGGTTACATTTTTGATGTCTTTTTTAAAACCACAAGAATTTTGGGTGTTTTTACCCATTCTTGGATTATTGATTTTCAGTATTTCCTATTTGTCGGTTTATGGATTTAGAGCTTCATTGATAAGCTTTTCAGGGTTATTTGCCATTGTATTGAGTATGTCAAGATTGGCAGATTCTGATTTGGCAATTCATACCAGATTGCTTTTAATTGCTATAGGTGGAATTTGGTATATTTCTTTGGTGTTGATCAGACATTTGCTTTTTCCTAAAAGCGCAACAGAATATTATTTGGCAGAATCTCTGAACTTAACCGCTGAATATCTTGAAGTCAGAGCACAGCTGATCGATGCTAAAAGCGATAGAAAAAATCTGATTAAAGATTTATTGGACAAACAAAATAAGCTGACAGAAAATCATGAAACTTTAAGAGAATTATTATTAAGTAGAAGATTGGGAACCGGAAAATCTTATTATCAAGCCAGAAGATTATTGGTTTTAAGACAAACCATAGATATGTTAGAATTGGCTATGGCAAATCCGGTGAATTATGGAAAAGCAGATGTTATTTTTAAGAAAAATCCTAATAAACTAAAGGATTTTCAAGCAGTGCTTTATGCGATGAGCAATAGATTAAAATATATTGCAAGATATATTTCTGAACCGAGAAAAATTAAACCCAATCAAGATATAGATAAAGCTATTGCTAAATTAAAAACAGATATTCAGCATTTAATTCAAGAAGAAAATGTTGATCAAGCAGATATTTTAGCTTTAAAAAATTATTGGAAATATCAAAATAATCAATTCTCTAAAATCCGAAAAATAGAAAGTTTAGTCAGCAATAAAAATGCTTTGATTTCTGAAATTGTGGGTAATGAAATCAAAAGTAAATACTTGACCAAACAAGAATATAATTTAGATATTCTAAAAGATAATTTCAATATAAAATCCAGTATTTTCCGTCATTCTTTACGGATTGCAGTGGTTGGAGTTTTAGGATATGGATTGGGATTATATATGAATTTGTTTAATCCTTATTGGATATTGATGACCATTATGATCATTATGCGTCCAAATTACGGATTGACAAAAGAGCGATTTAAAGACAGAAGTATAGGAACTGTAGTAGGTGGAATAATTGCTTTTGCCATAATTGCAATGGTAAAAAGTGAAACCACTTTTGCTTTGTTGGCTATTTTCTGTTACACCGTTGGTTTATCTATGGTGCAAAGAAATTATAAAGCTGCAGCTGCATTTATAACCATGAATGTATTGTTTATTTATGCTTTATTAGATCCTAAAGTATTTATGGCAATTCAATATCGTATTGTAGATACTTTAATTGGAGCAGGTTTGGCGTTTTTTGGCAGTTGGGTTTTATGGCCTTTCTGGGAAATTAAAGGAATTGACAAAACTCTAAAAAGTGCAATAAAAGCTGATCGAGAATATTTAGAAGAAATCGCTAAATATTATAATGATAAAGGAGAGGTAACCGTGGAATATAAACTTTCCAGAAAAGCTGCATTTTTAGCTTTGTCAGAGTTAAATGCAAGTTTTCAAAGAATGGCGCAAGAACCCAGAGCACAACACAAAAGTTTGAATGAAGTTTTTCAAATCGTGATGTTGATGCATTCATTTTTGGCTTCTTTAGCATCTTTAGGAACTTATATTATTCACAATAAAACCACTCCGGCTTCAAAAGATTTTAACCAAGCTGTTAAAAGTATTCAAGGGAATTTATCGCTTTGTGAAGAAGCTTTGAAGAAAATAAGTATTTTAAAAGAAAATGATTCTTTAACTACTTATGAGTTTGATGAAAATTATGAAAAACGCTTAAAAGAAATTGCTTTTAAAGAAAAATCTCAAGTAAATTGGGAGGAAAGCTCAGTGGTGGAAGAAGCACATTTGTTGGCAGAACAATTAAAATGGTTGATGGTTAACAGTCATCGAATGGCAAAAATTCTCAAGAAAATTCAGTTTGAATAATTTATTTTATTTTAAAAATTTTAGCTGAATTTATTTCTTAGTTTTTCTATATTTTATTTTGATTTCCGGATTTATTTTATGTAAATCTTGAATAAATTCTTTTTTGTTTTTAGGAGAAATAATTACACTGTTAAATTGATGATAGAAAACTTCTAATCTGTCTAATGATGCAGCAGGAGAACTTAAAATTGTTCGTGTTTCTTTAATTTTATGAATTTTTGAAATTGAAATTTCAGCATATTTAAAAACACCAATTTTTACCAATAATTCTGCTTTATCAAAGTTGATAAAATAACGGATTGAAAATAATAAATATCCTATTAAAATAATCAATAACAATAAAAGAGAAAAAGCAATAATAGAAGTCAAATCCCAATTTATTCCTGATTTTGTGATATCATAGAAAATCCAAGCGAAAACTAAAACAAGAATAATAATAATTTCCCAACCGATTTTTGATTTGTATTTTTTCATAAAAAAAATCCCTAAAATTTTAATACTTTAGGGATTTAAATTATGAATTATAATTGAATTTTATTTTAATTCAAAGAGATATTTTTATCAGAAGTTTCATTTCTGAAAACAATATGGTCTTCAAAGCTATCTAATAAAATAACAGAATCTGTAGTTATTTTTCCTGATAAAATTTCTTTAGAAAGTTCATTTAAAACTTCTTTTTGTAAAGTTCTTTTTACAGGTCTTGCACCATATTGTGGTTCATAACCACGTTTGGCTAAAAATTCTATAGCTTCGTTTGTTGCATCAATCGTGATGTTTTGTTCGTTCAGCATATTTTGTAATCCGGCTAATTGTAATTTTACAATAGCTTTGATATTTTCTTTTGTTAGTGGACTAAACATTACAATATCATCAATTCTGTTAAGGAACTCAGGACGAACAGTTTTTTTCAATAAACTTAAAACATCCGTTTTTGAAGATGCTAAAGCAGAATCTAAATCATCTAAATTTTCGAATCTGTTCATAATAATATCACTTCCAATATTAGAAGTCATAATGATGATGGTGTTTCTGAAATCGGCTACTCTTCCTTTATTATCAGTCAATCTTCCTTCGTCTAAAACTTGTAAAAGAATATTGAAAGTATCCGGATGAGCTTTTTCGATTTCATCTAATAAAACCACGGAATAAGGTTTATGACGAACCGCTTCTGTCAACTGTCCACCTTCTTCATATCCCACATATCCCGGAGGTGCACCAATCAATCTGCTGACAGCATGTCTTTCTTGGTATTCACTCATATCAATACGGGTCATCATTTCTTCATCATCAAATAAATAAGAAGCTAAGGTTTTTGCCAATTCTGTTTTTCCCACTCCGGTTGTTCCTAAAAACAGGAAAGAACCGATAGGTCTTTTCTGATCTTGCAATCCGGCACGACTTCTTCTGATGGCGTCACTTACCGCTTGAATGGCTTCTTCTTGACCAACCACTCTTTTGTGTAATTCCTCTTCTAAATGCAATAGTTTTTCTCTTTCACTTTGCATCATTTTTGTCACTGGAATTCCAGTCCATTTTGCCACAACTTCTGCGATATCTTCTCGGGTAACTTCTTCTTTAATCAAAGAAGAACCTTCTTTTTTCTCTTCTATTTTTCTTTGATATTCCTCTAATCTGTTTTGCGCTTCTTTGATTTTTCCATAACGCAATTCTGCTACTTTTTCATAGTTTCCTTCGCGTTCTGCACGTTGTGCTTCATATTTATAATTTTCGATTTCAGTTTTTGCTTGTTGTACTTGATCAACAACATCTTTTTCTTCTTTCCAACGAGCGTTTAAAGCATTTCTTTCTTCTTTTAAACCTGCTAAATCCACTTTTAGATTTCTCAATTTTTCCTCATCATCTTCTCGTTTTATGGCTTCAATTTCAATTTCTAATTGTAAGATTTTTCTGTCTAAAACATCTAATTCTTCAGGTTTAGAATTAATTTCCATACGCATTTTTGCCGCGGCTTCATCCATTAAATCAATAGCTTTGTCCGGTAAATATCTATTGGAAATATAACGCTGAGAAAGTTCTACTGCTGCAATGATTGCCCCATCTTTTATTCTTACTTTATGATGGGTTTCATATTTTTCTTTAATTCCTCTTAAGATAGAAATCGCACTTTCTGTGTCGGGTTCATCTACCATTACTTTTTGAAAACGTCTTTCTAAGGCTTTATCTTTTTCAAAATATTTTTGGTATTCATCTAAAGTAGTGGCTCCCACTGCTCTTAATTCTCCTCTTGCCAAAGCAGGTTTTAAAATATTGGCAGCATCCATAGCGCCCTGACCACCGCCGGCACCAACCAGAGTGTGGATTTCATCAATAAATAAGATGACTTTTCCATCGCTGGATTGTACTTCTTTAATTACAGCTTTTAATCTTTCTTCAAATTCTCCTTTATATTTTGCTCCGGCAATTAAAGCTCCCATATCTAAAGCAAAAATTTGTTTGTCTTTTAAATTATCAGGAACATCTCCTTCAATAATTCTGTGTGCCAATCCTTCGGCAATAGCAGTTTTTCCCGTTCCGGGTTCTCCCACTAAAATTGGATTGTTTTTGGTTCTTCTGGATAAGATTTGTAAAATTCTTCTGATTTCTTCATCTCTACCAATAATAGGATCCAGTTTACCTTCTTCTGCCATTTTTATCAGGTTGTTGGCATATTTGTTTAAAGAATTATAAGTTTCTTCTGCACTTTGAGAAGTTACTCGATCTCCTTTTCTTAATTCTTCAATGGCAGCATTTAAAGCTTTTTCGGTAACTCCTTGATCTTTTAAAATCTGTGCAACTTTACTTCTGGATTTAAAAATTGCCAAAATTAAATGTTCAAGGGTTACATATTCATCTTTCATTTTTGTAGCAATGCTGTTGGCTTCATTTAAAGTCGTTCCGGCATCGCGTGAGAGCATAATATTTCCACCGCTTACTTTTGGGAAGTTTTCTAAAGTTTTGTCTAAAATTTGGGTAAACATGGAAATATTTACTCCTAATTTCTTTAAAATAAAAGGAGTAACATTTTCATCAACCATTAAAATAGCTTTAAATAAATGCTCATTTTCAATTTGTTGATGTCCTAAGTCATGCGCAAGTTGCTGAGCTTGCTGCAAGACTTCTTGTGATTTTATAGTTAAGTTATTAAAATTCATGTTTTCTGTTTTTTGGAAACTATAAGTCAATTTTTATACCTAAAAAAATAATTGTCATTTTGACATATTTTATAAGTAAACAGCCGACAAAAAGTCATAATATTAAAATAAATTAAATTTTTTTAAAGTTTTGATGTGAATTTACTAATTATATAAGAGAAATGAAATTCACTCTTGCATAGTATTTTTAAAATAGAGGAGAAGGGAAGAGGATTATATAAAGTTATTGTTTAAATTGAATTTTATTCTATAAAGAAATAAGATGAGTTTTTTTAATTTATTCGGAAAAAAGAAAGAAAGGGAACCGGAAAAAATTATTCCTTGGAAAGTTTTAAATTCTATTGATCAAATAGCAGAGTTAGAACAGAAATCTCAAGAAAAATTAATGGTTGTTTTCAAACATTCCACACGTTGTGCAACCAGTCGTATGGCGTTGAGAGCTTTTGAAAATGGTTTTGATTTTCCGGAAGAAAAAGTAGAAATTTATTTCTTGGATTTGCTGAGCTTTAGAGCTGTTTCTGATGAGGTGGCTCATCATTTTCAGGTTTGGCATCAATCTCCGCAATTGATATTGATTAAAAACGGAAAAACTGTTCATCACAGTTCACATCATCAAATTTCTGCAGCAATTATTGATAGATTTATATAGAGTTATCCGCCTACGCGTTTAACTTTAAACCCTTTTTCTTTTAATAATTTCATGATTTGAGGTCTGTAATCTCCTTGGATAATGATTTGCTCATTTTTTACAGTCCCACCAACGCCTAAAGTAGTTTTAATTTCGCGAGCCAATTCTTTAAAATCTTTTTTTGCCCCGTTGTAATTATCGATTAAAGTAATGGGTTTGCCATTTCTTTTTTCAAATTTACACAACAATGGATCATCTTGAATCCAAAGTCCGTCTGGTTTTTCTTCTTTGTTGTTTTCTTGTTCAGCACTTTCGTGATCAGGAAAAAGTGCTTTAAGTTGATCTTTTAAATCCATTTTTTATAATTTATGAAAGATAAATAAACTTGAAATCCATTTTAAAATAAAACGTATTTCAAGTTTGTTTTTAATTTATAATTAATCCTCTTCTTTTAATAAACCAATTTCGATTAATCTTTGTTTTAAAAATTCTCCTGCGGTGATATCTTCATAATGTTTAGGATTATCTTTATCCACACATTCTGGTAAACAGTTTAATTTCATTTCACTTCTGGGATGCATAAAAAACGGGATGGAATATCTTGGTTGATTCCATTGTTCTTTAGGAGGATTTGTTACACGATGAATAGTGGAACGCAATTTATTATTGGTATGTCTTTCTAACATATCTCCTACATTAATCACCAATTCATCTTCTTTAGGAATAGCGTCAATCCATTCTCCGTCTTTTCTTTGTACTTGTAAACCTCCGGCAGAAGCTCCCATCAATAAAGTAATTAAATTGATGTCTCCATGTTCTGCAGCACGCACGGCATTTTTAGGTTCAGAAGTGATAGGCGGGTAGTGGATGGGTCTTAAAATACTGTTTCCGTTGCTGACCCAATAATCAAAATAATTTTCTTCTAAACCTATATATAATGCTAAAGCTCTTAGGACATAAATTCCTGTTTTCTCTAACATTTTATAGGTTTCTATTCCTACTTTATTGAATTCCGGCAATTCTTCAACTTGCACATTTTCAGGATATTCTTCTGTTAAATTAGCATCTTCATCAGGAATTTGTCCAAAGTGCCAAAACTCTTTCAAATCTCCTTCAGTTCTTCCTTTGGCGTGTTCCATTCCAAAAGCGGTATATCCTCTTTGTCCGCCAATTTCTTTGCGTTCATATTTCTTTTTGGTTGCTAAAGGAAGAGCAAAGAATTCTTTTACTTCTTTATAAAGTTCTTCTACTAATTTATCACTTAAAAAGTGATTTTTTAAAGCTACAAAACCAATTTCTTCGTAAGCTTTTCCTATTTCATCAACAAATTTTTGTTTTCTTTTGGGATCATCAGCAAGAAAATCTGCTAAATCAACACTGGGTATATTATTTAATTCTGACATAATATTATTCTAAATTTAAGAGGTTGTTTCTTGTCCGGTCATCATTAAATAAGCTTTTAAAAACTTATCTAAATCTCCATCCATTACGGCGTCAATGTTGGTGGATTCTGCTTCTGTTCTTACGTCTTTTACCATTTGATAAGGATGCATAACATAACTTCTGATTTGTGAACCCCACTCAATACTTTTCTTTTCAGATTCAATTTGATCTCTTGCTGCTTGACGCTTTTTTAATTCTAATTCATAAAGTTGAGAACGTAGCAATTGCATAGCTTTTGCTTTGTTTTCTAATTGAGAACGCGTTTCTTCGTTTTGGATTACAATTCCGGTAGGTTCGTGATATAAACGCACAGCAGTTTCTACTTTGTTTACGTGTTGTCCGCCGGCTCCTCCCGAGCGCATGGTTTCCCAACGAATATCAGCAGGATTGATTACAATATCAATAGATTCATCTACCAAAGGATAAACATAAACAGACACAAAAGAGGTGTGTCTTTTGGCATTGCTGTCAAATGGTGAAATCCTTACCAAACGATGCACGCCGTTTTCTCCTTTTAGCCAACCAAATCCGTATTCGCCTTCAATTTCAAGGGTTACCGTTTTTACTCCGGCCACATCTCCGGCTTGATAATCTAATTGTTTGACTTTATATCCGTGTTTTTCAGCCCACATTATATACATTCTCATCAGCATAGAAGCCCAATCACAGCTTTCTGTTCCTCCGGCTCCGGAGTTGATTTGTAAAACAGCAGAAAGTTCGTCGCCTTCTTCTGAAAGCATATTTTTAAATTCTAAATTTTCTATTTGTTCAAGTGTTTTGTCGTAAACTTTTTGAACTTCTTCTGCGCTGGCTTCCTCTTCTTGTAAAAATTCAAATAGAACTTCTAATTCTTCATAAGAAGTTACTGTTTCTTCATATTCTTTGACCCACTTTTTTAAAGCGTTGATTTCTTTTAAGATTTTTTCTGCTTTTTGTGAATCGTCCCAAAAATTGGGAGAGAAAGTTTTTTCTTCTTCGTTGGCTATTTCAATTTTCTTTGCATCTATGTCAAAGATATTGGTTTAGGGCGGTGAGACGTTTTTTTAAGGCAGTAAGATCTTCTTGATGTATCATAGTTTGTTTTTTATTTAAATGAGAAAAGCAAAATTAAGTCTTCTCTTATAGTTGAAAAAGTTTTTTACTAAAAGATTAAGTTTTAAAAAAAGGTTATTCTTTTTCTCCCCAAGGAGCAGCAGGAGTAGTTATGGTTTGCGTTAAATCAAATTTTACGCTAAAAACTCTATCACTTCCAATTCTACGTAAATTATAAGAGAAATATTTTTCGTCAATAGTAATCCACCACACATTTGTGGAAGCAGTAGGAATTAAATCTGCAGTGTGCTGATCTGCCGGGAAGTATTGAATATTATTTAATCCTGTGTTTGAGCTTATTCCACCATATTGGGTGATTTCTTCTTCTGTTCCATCCGGATTTCTATGGTCGTGCTTTAATTGAACTAAATTTTCTTCTGTTAAGTTTAAAACCCAAGTTCTGGATTTATTTTCTCCTACAAAAAAAGGAATTTTCAAAGTATTGTTTTCACAACTTCGAATATGCATAACTAATTTTTCTCCTACAAATCCATCGCCTTCTTTTCCGCCGGCAACAATTTTTCCTTGATAAGCTTTTCCGCAATGGGATTTTATGGCGTTAAAAAACTGAACTGAATTTGGTTTTTCTTGAGCAGTAGAAATTAAAGAAAAAGAAAAAACCAATAAAAAGAATAAAATATTTCTCATGTTTTTAAAGTTGAAAAAAATAAAGATAAGAAATTTTTCAACTTAAATAAATCCTTTATAAATCTCGTTTTTTAATTAAAAAATAAGCTCCCCAAACAAAGATGAAAGTCCAAATCAAAGCGATTAAAATCTGATACCAATAAATATTTACATCATTAACCACTCCGATGGAAGATTTTACAATTCCGAGTTTTGTGAGCGGTTCTTTTATTAAATTATTCATGGCTTCTAAAGGAAAAAATTGACTTATTTGATCTTTTATTCCATATTTTTGCTTTCTAAAAGTCAAAATTCCTTTGATGATTCCTTCTGCTACCCACCAAACAAACAGAGCGCCGATTACAAAAGCAGATCTTTTAATCCATACGCCTAAAAACAAACAGAAAGAGAAAAAAGCCACCAGTTTTAAGAAATAAGTTCCTAAATATCCCATTTCAGAAAAGATGATGTTGATTTCATTGAAGTCGGAAAAAATCAATCCTAATCCTAAAGAAACAAGAAAAATCAATATTGTGGAAGCCAAACTTAAAGCTATAATCATATAGAATTTAGATAAGATAAATTCTTTTTTTGACAATCCATCAATCAGGTTTTGCTTTAATGTTTGGTTAGAATATTCTGTTGAAATCATGGAAATCACCACCAAGGCTAAAAATATTTTTAAAATTGCCGCAAAATAAGTGTTGAAATGCCAGATGTAAGGAAAGTTGAAAATTCCTTGTTCTGCTAATTGAAAATTGATTTCTCCTAAATTAAATCGGATGGAAGAAAATAAAGTAATGGAAAAAAACAAACAAAAATAAATAATTAGAAATATTTTTGTTGCGCGATTATAACGCATTTTATGAAATTCTATTTGCAGTAAATTCAGCATAACAACAGGATTTAGTTTTTGAAGTTTTGTGTGATTTCTAAGAAGTTTTTCTCTAAACTGGAATTTTGTTTTACCAAATGAGAGAGAATGATATTTTCTTTAAAAAGAAGTTTGTTTATTGTTGCAGATTCTACTTCTTGAGTTAACATTACAGTGATTTCATGTTTGTTTTTAATTTCAATTTCACCGAAATAATCATGATTTTTTAAGAAGTTGATTAATTTTTCTTGTTGTTCCATTACGCCTAATTCCAAATAACCATAATTTGAACTCATTGCTTTTACGCTTCCTTCATAAATTTTTTTTCCTTTGTTGAGAATAATAACGTGAGAGCAAATTTTTTCTACTTCATATAATAAATGAGAAGCCAATAAAATAGTGGTTCCTTGTTGAGCGATTTTTAAAATAATTTCTCTGATTTGATGAATTCCCTGCGGATCTAATCCGTTGGTGGGTTCATCTAAAATTAAAACTTTAGGATTATTCAACAAAGCAGAAGCAATGGCCAAACGTTGTTTCATTCCTAAAGAATAAGTTTTGAATTTACTGTTTTTACGATCTGATAAATTTACAATCGCTAATTTTTCTTCAATATTTGAAGTGGAAATTCCTTTGATTTTACAAACTAATTCTAAATTTTGAACTGCAGTCATATAAGGATAAAAATTGGGGTGTTCTATAATCGCCCCGATTTTTTTTAAAGCTTCTTGTGTGGTGGTTTTTCCTTCAAACCATTCAAAATTTCCTGAAGTAGGATTGATGACGTTTAAAACCATTCCTAAAGTGGTAGATTTTCCGCTTCCGTTTGGCCCTAAAATTCCATAGATATTTCCTTTTTTTATTTCAAAAGATAAATCGTCAACAGCGGTTAAAGAACCATAGCGTTTGGTGAGGTTTTTTATTTTTAAATAAGTGCTCAAAGTATATTGTTTAATGAAGTTGACAGAATAATTATATCTTTAAATAATTAAACTTGTCTTTGTGTTTTAAACGATAAAGAGAAGAGTTTGTTACAAAAAAAAAGTAAAAAATAGGATATAAATAACTATTCCCATTTTTGAAGTGCTTCAGAAAAATCTATATCTATTTTAGGATTTTGCTGATCTAAATACCCCATTTGAAAACTTCTGCGAAGAATGTGTTCAATAAAGTAATCTTCTTTATTTTCCAAAGGGTTGTATTCTTCTTTTAAAGAAATAGTAAAAATTCCGGCGGTGATATTATATCGGAAAGCTCTCCATCCGCTTCTTAATTCTCTTAAGATTTCATAAGTGGTTTCTCCGGTTTGTCTGTAGAGAAGTTTTACTAAAATTTGTCCTTCAGAGCGGGTGAGTTTTTTCAGTTTTTTGGCGAATTGTCCTTCCATATATTGTTGAACTCTTTGTGTGTAAGCTTTTTTATCATAATTAGAATCTATTTTATCCAATCTGTTGCGTAATTCTTCTAATCTTTCTGCAGCAAGAACTGCATAAGGCCAAACTTTTCTTGTTTTTCTTTCTAAGATTAAATATGCTCTTCTTTCTTCTTGACTGTCAAACTTAAAAGGAGCGATGATTTCTACTTCTTCTAAGCGAATTCTATCCATATTAATAGAATCATTCCAATCAAAAAAGAAGTTTTCAAATTGTAATGAATCAGTTGAAAAAGAGGAAACAGTGGAATCTTTTGTTTTGGATTTTTCATTTTGCAAACTGTCTTGATTTTTTTGTTGTGCAAAATTGAATCCGGTAAACAATAAAAAGAATATGTAAATTATATTTTTCAACAACAGATTTTTTTAATGAGTAGATTGCGAAAACTATTCCAAAGTTAAATATTTAAAGTAAAAACGCTTAGAATAATAGGATATAAAAAAGCCGTAAAAATCAATTTAAATTATCGATTATTTACGGCTTACATTTTAATTTCTTTGTTATAAACAGTTATGTATTATGAAGAAGTTTTAACTAAAGAAATTAAAAATATTTTTACCAACTTCCGCTTTCACCGGTAACATAACTAATCCAAGTTCCAGATCCATTTCCGTTCCAAGTGAATTTAGCTTGAATTTCTCCTTCTAAATAAACTTTTAAAGTCCCGGAATGATCATTAGGATTATAATGTAAATCATAAGTTAATCCTTCATTTCCGCCAGAGGCATACATTCCACAATGCACATCTATGGTTCCATCAGAATTTATTTGCCATTCCCAACTTGCAAACAATCCTTCTTCTTCAAAACCAAAAACTTGCATACTTCCGTTTTTGCCATCTAAGGATTGTCTTATTTCCATATATTTTAAATATTCATCGGTTCCCATCACAGCAATAAAGATTTCAATAACGTCCATTCCGTTTTGTTCTGAAAACTGATAAATCACTCCTGTGCCTTGATAACTAAAACTATACACGGTATAATCAATAGCACTTTGCGTAGTGTTTTTTCCGGAATTATCTGAAGTGATTATAGGTTCATGGCCAGTTTCAGCTCCCGGAGGAACCATAGTAAATCCTATATAATTTTCATATAGTTTTACCAATGCAATTTCTTGTACAAGCTCTTGAGCTTTTGGGTCAGTGTTGTTTCGTAAAGCCTCCGGAAGAATAATTTCAGTTTCTACTAAAGGAATTTCAGGAACATTTACTTCATCATTTGAAACATCAGCAATTTCATCATCATCACTACTACAAGCGATGGTGGAACTGATGATTAAAAACACAAATAACAATCTAAAAGGTTTAAATAATTTTTTCATGACATTAAAATTTAGGTTAAGAGTTTAATAATTGTTTGAATTCAAGTTGGTTAGCTTAAAATTAAACTCGAAATGCAAGTTAACATAAAATTAAATCAATGCAAATGAAAAACTAATTTTATAATAAATAAATTATTATAATATATAAAAAACCTATAAATTCTTTATGAAAAAGAACTTATAGGTTTTAAAAATAAAGAAGAATTATTTTAGCTTTCTTGAAGTTTTTTCAATAATTCAAAAGATTTTTTCTGTGCTTCAATATCATAACAATAGGTAGAAACAATTAATTCATCTACACCTGTTTGTTCCACAAAAGCTTCCAAATCTTTTTTTACGGTTTCCGGACTTCCGATAAAGGAGAAATAAGCCATTTTTTCTACTTGAGCTTTTTCCATTGGCGTCCAAATTTCATCCATGTTTTCCACTGGTTTTTGTAAAGGAACACGGGTATTTCTGATGATACTCAATCTGAATTGCAATCCACTTGTGGCTAAGTGCTGCGCTTCTTTGTCTGTATCTGCAACAATAACATTTACGCCGGCGATGGTGTAAGGTTTTTCTATTTGATCTTGGGGTTGGAATTTTTCTCTATAAATTTTTAATGCATCAAATAAATAAGTTGGCGCAAAATGACTTGCAAAAGCATAAGGCAAACCTAAAGCAGCAGCTAATTGTGCACTAAAAGTACTGGATCCTAAAAGATAAAGTGGAACATTTGTTCCTTCTCCCGGAATGGCTCTTACAGCACTGTTTTGAGAATGATCGGATAAGAAAAATTGTAATTCTTGCACATCTTTAGGAAAATCGTGAACGCTTTCTGTTCTTTCTCTTCTTAAAGCTTTTGCTGTCAATTGATCTGTTCCCGGAGCTCTTCCCAATCCTAAATCTACGCGATTAGGGTAGAGGGTTTCCAAAGTTCCCATTTGTTCAGCAACCACTAATGGGGCGTGATTGGGTAACATAATTCCACCGGAACCAATTCTGATATTTTTTGTTCCTTGCAATAAATATCCTAAAATTACCACGGTTGCAGAACTCAACAAACCGTCTGTATTATGGTGTTCTGAAATCCATAATCTGTGGTAGTTTAATTTATCTATATGTTGTGCTAAAGACAAAGATCTTTCAATAGCTTTTTTATGTTCAACACCTTCTAATGCGGGAACTAAATCCAACACAGAAAGCTTGATGTTTTTTAAAGATTTTTTGCTCATATTATATTTTAATTTTTCAACTTAAAGTTGATTTTTTGTTTTATCGATTATTCCATTACAGCCCATTTATATTGATGTGGCCAGTTTTCTTTTTGATTTAATTGATTGGCAAAACGAAGTGGTAAATACGGATTGCGTAAAGCTTCTCTGCCATAAAAAATAAAATCGGCTTTATCTGTATTTAAAATTTTTTCAGATAATTCAGCAGTGCGAATTAATCCTACAGCTCCGGTCATAATATTTGCATTTGTTTTTATTTTTTCGGCAAATTCAACTTGATATCCCGGTTTTAAAGGAATTTTTACCCCGCTGATATTTCCTCCGGTTGAGGTGTCTATTAAATCTACACCCAATTCTTTTAAATGTTTGGAAAGTTTGATGGAATCTTCAATATTCCAACCTTTTTCATGCCAATCTGTAGCAGAAATTCTGACAAATAAAGGTTTTTCTTCTCCCCATTCTGCTTTTACCAATTGGGTGATTTCTAATAATAAACGGATTCTGTTTTCAAAACTTCCGCCATATTCATCTGTTCTTTTATTGCTTAAAGGAGAATAAAACTGATGTAATAAATAACCGTGTGCAGCATGGATTTCAACTACATCATAACCGGCTTTTTTTGCTCTTTTTGTGGCGGAAACAAAATCGTTTTTTACTTTTTCAATTCCTTTTTTATCTAAAGCAATAGGAGAGTGGTCATTTTCTTTAAAAGGAATTTCAGAAGCAGAAAAAGTTTGCCATCCATTGGGATGATCAGGAGAAATTTGATCTCTGCCTTCAAAAGGAGGTTTGCAGCTTGCTTTTCTTCCGGCGTGAGCTAATTGAATTCCAATTAAAGCGTTTTGTGCATGACAATAATTGACAATTTCTTTTAGTTTAGAAAGGTGTTTGTCTTCCCAAATTCCTAAATCTTTATAAGTAATTCTTCCTTCCGGAGAAATAGCGGTGGCTTCTTGCATAATAAATCCAAAACCTCCAACAGCACGACTTCCCAAATGGGTGAGATGAAAATCTGTAGCCAATCCATCTTTTGCACTATACATACACATAGGCGAAACTCCCATGCGATTTTTAAAAGTAGTATTTCGGATTTTTAAAGGCGTAAAAAGTTTATTCATATAAAAATTATATTAAAAATAATCAGCTGTTTTCAAGGAGAAAAATGCTGAATTACAAAGATAAGTTTTCTGAAAAGCAATCAGTTGATGTTTAACTATTCTATTACTTTTAAGCGAAATAAAAAATATTTTTGTCGGATAAAAATTACTTCTTGTCTTAAATTGATTTTTCATTTCTGAATTTTCTTATCTTTACGACTTTATAAATTGAAAAAATAACATCTTACTATGTCATATAATTTACTAAAAGGAAAAAGAGGAATTATTTTCGGAGCATTGGATGAAAATTCTATTGCTTGGAAAACCGCAGAACGCGCTCATGAGGAAGGAGCGAAATTTGTATTGACAAATGCTCCGGTTGCTTTAAGAATGGGAGGAATTAAAGAATTGGCAGAAAAAACCGGTTCTGAATTGATTGCTGCTGATGCAACTAATATGGAAGATTTAGAAAATCTGATAGAAAAATCACAAGAAATTCTTGGTGGAAAATTAGATTTTGTTTTGCATTCTATCGGAATGTCTGTCAATGTAAGAAAAGGAAAACATTACACAGAAAATAATTATAAATTCTCTGAAAAAGGTTGGGATATTTCTGCACTTTCTTTTCATAAAACTATGCAAGTGCTTTACCAAAAAGAAGCGATGAATGAATGGGGAAGCATTTTGGCGTTGACTTATATGGCTGCGCAAAGAGTTTTTCCTGATTATAATGATATGGCAGATAACAAAGCTTATTTAGAATCTATTGCACGTAGTTTTGGATATTTCTTTGGAGAAAAATTTAAAGTCAGAGTAAACACTATTTCTCAATCTCCAACTCCAACCACAGCAGGATCAGGCGTAAAAGGTTTTGATGGATTTTTGAAATATGCAGAAGAAATGTCTCCTTTAGGAAATGCTTCAGCAGATGAATGTGCAGATTATATCATCAGCATGTTTTCTGATTTAACAAAGAAAGTAACTTTACAAAACTTATTCCACGATGGAGGTTTTTCAAATATGGGAGTAAGCGATAAGATTATGAAAGCTTTTGAAAAAGGATTGGAGAAATAAAATATTTTAAAATATAAATATGAAAGTCGTGATGGTAAAATATCACGACTTTTTTTATCTGTCAAATTCAATGACTTCTAAATCTTTGATTTGTTTGCCGTCAATTTTAAATCTCAACATGGTTCTTTTTTGATGAAAACCGTGTTTTCCTATAGCTCCGGGATTCATATGTAAAAGATTATGTTTTTTATCATTCATCACTTTAAGAATATGAGAATGTCCGGAAATAAATAATTTTGGCGGATTTTGTTGAATTTCTTTTCTTATTCTCGGATTATATCTCCCCGGATATCCACCAATATGAGTGATTAAAACCTCTACTTCTTCGCAGAAAAAACGATTGTTTAGCGGATAAGAACTTCTGACTTTAGTGTCATCAATATTTCCATAAACCGCTCTGAAAGTTCCGGTTTCCTCTAATTTTTCTGCCACGCTGATATCTCCAATATCTCCGGCATGCCAAACTTCATCAGCTTGTTTGGCGTATTTTATGATTTTCTCATCTATATAAGAATGCGTATCGCTAAGTAATAAAATTTTTTTCATAAAAAGATAATTATTCAACCGGTAAATAAAGTTTTATTTTTCCTTTTTTAAATAAAACTTCATCTAAATGCCCCATCTTTAAACGATTTTTTGTGATTAAATGCATATGCAAAAAAGTGTTGTGGTGAGTAAAAATTGTTTGGTGTTCAGTGGAGAAAAAACCAACTATATCTACTTTTTCATCTTTTAAAAAATAATCAACTTGTCCTTCATGTGCTTCTTTTGGAGAACTGACTTTTGTGTTTTCTGGAAGATTTACAATATGGATTTTAGCTTTTTCTACCTCTCCGGAAAGCTTAAACATAAAAGGTCTTACCGCAGATTTAGTGATTTTGTCAAGATAGGATTCCAAATCAGA
>JAJYSY010000089.1 GCA_021793375.1 Bacteroidota bacterium
GGCGAGCGACTATCCTGCTCAGGTTATAGGATTAGAAAAGAGAATAGGAAATATAAAAAAGGGAGCTTCGGCAGATTTTATAGTATTAAATAAAGAATTACAGATTAAAGAGATCTGGTTTAGAGGAAAATTACTTACCTGAGTTTCATACATAGAACTGGCACCAGACCGCTTCTTACATAGTAAGATACGAATGAAAGACATTCCAAAAAGCAGGGATTATGAAGTGGAATAATCAAAGCTTCCGGAATCTTTTTCCTGCCTACCTTTTTCTTGATTTAGACCGCTGAACCTTCAAAAGAGTGCCTCGGAAAATAATGAGTTTTACAGCCAGGCTCAGCGTGAAAAGAAATGAGCAATTTTTTTGCCATTGTTCTAAAGTTTGTAATGTAACCGGTGCAAGACTTTTCCGCCCGCACTTTTTATGTTCCTATCTTTTTCATGGGATCAGAATAGACAGGACAAACATAACCGGGGAGTGTAATGCAAACGAAGTATAGGCGGGTTTGGCACCACTTTTCAACAAAAAACTCCCTGATCTGCACAAAAGAAGGCGGTAAAAGATATGAGTTGTGGCTCATCCAGCTATAAAAGGTCGGCAGAAGATACATAAACTGTGATAGAAGATCCATGGAGCGGGATGGTTTATATATAATACACGACAAAAGAATCATTCGACGTGGCATTTTATATATAGTATGAGGCACAAGAATAGTAGGATGTCTCAGACTATATATCAGTTGCCGGCCAAAAACATAAGAATAAGGTTTTCTGGCCTGGCGGCTCAGGGTTTCCCTTAAGATCCTACTTTTTCTAGGTCTTCCTTCCCCGATGCTGGCACAAGCTCTCGCGGGCGGAGGGTAAGCACAGGCCGGAAAAGCAAAGATTCACAGTGGGGGTTTCCCTACTTTTACAATTAAAAGTGTGAACAGAAGGGTGTAAATAACGAGAAAAGCCGTTCAATATACTCGAACAGCTTTTTCGTTTTAATATGAATGGCTCTTGATTATGTCAATAATCAAAATTAAGCGCTTTGCAACTCTTCTTTGGCCTCTTCTATCATTTCTTCTAACTCATCATCAAAAAAGAATTTTTTACCAAAAGCCGGTTTTAAATCATCCATCCAACGGGCGTGTGGATCATATTTTGCAAAAAACGGACGGTTTACCCAATCTGGGTTTCTTCCTTGTATCATTTGAAGAACAAAAACTTTTTCGGTTTTTCCATTAACACTTATTTCATCAGTTCCCAGAATCTGGACTTTGCCGGGTACACAGGACATGCTCGGGCCACGAACCGTTCTACATACACCACTTACCTGTTGATAAGCTTTTTGAAAAATCTCCCAGGTTTTGATTAAAGGTACTTCAAAATAATGTCTCGCTCCCGTATCACGTTCTACAAACATATAATAAGGTATCATACCTAAGTTTACTTGTTTTCGCCACATTTTTGCCCAAACATCCGGGTCATCGTTAATATTTTTGATCAACGGAGACTGAGTGCGTATCTGAGCACCGGCTTCTCTTAATAAACGTATAGCTTCTTGTACTGCGGGAGTTTTTAGCTCATTTACATGGTTAAAGTGAGCCATGATAGATAAATTTAAACCGCTGTCCGTAATTTTTTTGAACAAGTCTAAAAACTCTTGGGCATCTCTGTCTGTTAAAAACTTGTAAGGCCAGAAACCTAATACTTTTGTTCCCAACCGGATAGTTTGAATGTTTGTTTTGTTATTGGGATCGATGAAAGGCTCTATGTATTGTTTGAAAACCTTAAAGCTCATAATCATCGGATCTCCTCCTGTAAAAAGCAAATCGGTTACCTCTTGATGCTCTCCAAGATAGCCTACTAATTGCTCTGTTTCCCGCATGGCAAACTTTAACCCGTCCATTCCGACAAACTGAGCCCACCTAAAACAAAAAGTACAATAACTATGGCAAGTTTGACCGGAGCTCGGAAAAAACAAAACAGTCTGTTCATATTTGTGTTGAATTCCAGGGAGTTTTTCACCATCGTATTCAGGTACGTTCATTTCCATCTGACCAGCCGGGTGAGGATTTAAAGTAGCTCGAATAGAGTCTGCAATGATTTTCAAAGTATCTTTATCCACTTTATCATCCAAAGCTTTTTTCATAGTCTCAAAATCTTTGTCACTCAACATCTCTTTTTGAGGGAAAGTCAATCTGAACATAGGATCATTTAAATAGTTATCCCAATCAATCAATTCATCGACTACATAATTGTTGACTTTGAATGGAAATACATTTCCTACAATTTCAATATTTCTAATTTCTTCTTCACTCAACGCACTTAATTGCGGTATTGTCCGAAAATTATGCGCCATATAGGCCTTGTACTTCATTTCTCTATTAATCATAAATATTCTCTACGTTTAACTATTTATTTAATCAATCCAACCTGGATTTTCATTGTTTTATATAAAATATCATTGAAACTTGATATAAACTGACCCTGTCTTCTCATTGGAAAAACCAACTTTTGAAGATTACGCAATAAACAAGTAAATCACGCGACGTATATCTTTATTATATGTTTCACGCATAGTGCTTCTGCGTGATAAGGGTGCTGTTAAATTAACTTATCAATTTCAAAAAAGAGTAACACCGAACCTCCAAGATACAAAAAAAATTAAACATTGACAGATTTCATAAATACAGTTTTAAAAAAACCTCAGTTTCTTACTGCTTTCTTTCCCATTTATTATTACTTCGATCTACATCCGCCATCCGCATACTGGGATCTATTTCTATGGTTTTGACTTCTTTGTCAAGTTGCAACTCATAGTTAGGCTTTGTCCAAAACCATTCCTTTAATTCTATTCGAGTGATGTTTTTATATAAGGACATGTCTTCTGCATCTTTTCCTCCTCTCATTTCGCGCAGCGGAATATATAGGAGCTCTTTTGAACCGTCTGTATATTCCACTAAAATATCTAAAGGCATAGCAAAGTTTGATTCGTTTTTAATTGAGAATGTGTTTGCTTCTGTATGGTGAATGGAATAATCAATTTTGCGGGTCGTGTTTATAAAAAGATTTTGATACCATTTTAAATTGATGCCTGATATTTTTTCAGCCTCACGTTTAAAATCATTGGGTGTAGGGTGTTTGAATTTCCATTTTTTATAAAACTCTTTAAATGTTTTCTGAAGATTTTCTTGCCCTACTATATACCCTAATTGTACGGCATATACTTGCCCTTTGCGATAAGCCTCTTGGCTATACGCATAGTTAGTGTTATAGTAATCGGCCAACAAACTCGCAGGCTCTTCTTTTCCTGAGAGCGCAAGGTTTATATAGCCTTTATAAGCACTTTCGACAAGGTTAGGGGGGAGTTTTTCTTTTTTTTCAAATAGTACCTGAAGCCCGATTCCTGCGATTAAGCTTGTAAAGCCCTCGTCAAACCATTCATCTACAGTTTCATTTATGCCAAATAGTTGTTGATACCAGGAGTGTGCGGCTTCATGGTATATTACACCCACCAAACTGGCTAAATTTCTCTCTCCAGTGACTAATGTAGCGGTGCCGTATTCCATACCGCCGTCTCCTCCCTGGGCAATTGTATACGTAGGCCAAGGATAATCCCCAAAATGCTTTCCGACAAACTCAAAAAATGAAACAGAATATTTCAGAGCCTCTTTCCAGTTTTTTTGCATTTTTTTGTCTTTCGGATTAAAAAGCGTATAAATGGTCGTGCCTGTATTTGTTTTGGCTGAATCTACTTGGTATTTTGGATCAGCTGCCCAAACAAAGTCATGAATATTTTCAGCTTTAAAATGCCACTCTACTTTTCCGTTTTTTGTTTTTATATCTGGATTTTTCTGATATCCTTTTACACTATGTGGATTTTGAAGAACTCCGGAGCCTCCTAATACATACGCTTTATCTATATTGATTTTCACATCAAAATTACCAAAGGGT
>JAJYSY010000003.1 GCA_021793375.1 Bacteroidota bacterium
ACTTATGCACAACATGAAGATTTACTTGATGAAACTTGGTATCTTTATAAGTTAGAAATAGATGAAGAGGAATATGAATATTATAATTTAGATATTGTGTCAGATAACGATAAGAGTCAAATAGAAATTGTTAATGACTCTTATGAAGAATTTACAACTTCTATTTTATTTGATGGTTGTCCTGGTTGGGAGATACTTTTATATATAGAATTTATAGAAAACGAAAATAAATTTGTCATAAAAGATGGAGTAATACTTGCACTTGAATATTGTCCATATGGATATTATGATGAGGAATATGCAATAATAGAAGATTATTTTTCACTTTTTTATCAGCTTGATTCTATTATAGAATATAATTTCATAACCATAAATGCTATTCCATTTTTAGTATTTACTGATTCTCAAAGTAATAAATTATATTACTCAACAGAAAATTTATCCACCCCTGATTTTGAAATCTTAAGCTCTTCTATTTATCCCAATCCTGTACAAGATCAATTATTTATTCGTTTAGAAGATATTTCTACAGCTGTAGATATAAAAATCTATGATTTGCAAGGCAGAGTAATCCAAAGTTTTCAAGCAAATCAAAAAGAAATTCCGTTAGATGTTTCTAATTATCACCCCGGAATGTATTTCATTAAACTAACAAATTCTTCTAATCAACAAAAGACGATGAAGTTTATAAAACAGTAATGAATATGAAAACAAAACACACAAACCCCCAACACTTATTTTTCTTGAGCATAATATTGTGTTTATCAAGCATGTTTTCTTCTTTAAAAACTTATGCACAACATGAAGATTTGTTTGATGAAACTTGGTATTTAGAAAAATTAACAATAGAAAATGATACAATTTATAATCCAACACGAGGAGATTTAAATTATGATATAGCTTCCACTATATATTTTAATTCAGAAAATAACGGAATAATAGACTTTGGTGGTTGTCCTGGAGAATATAATTTTATAGAAATGGAATTTGATGAAATAGACAACTTTTTTAATACTTCCGGAATCGGTGGTTTTCCACTTCAATTTTGCAGCGACTTTTGGGGTCATTTTGAAGGATTAGAAGAGTTTACTGATTTATATTTTAATGATTTTTTCTATGGATATGGCACAGAAGGAGACATCCTTATTTATTATAATATTCATCAAAATAATAATTCTTCTCAAACTTTAATATTAACCAATCCTGATAATTACAAAGCGTATTATAACAGTGTTTTCTTATCCACTCCCGATTTTGAAATCTTAAATTCTTCTATTTATCCCAATCCTGTTCAAGATCAGTTATTTATTCGTTTAGAAGATATTTCTACTGTTGTAAACATAAAAATCTATGATTTACAAGGCAGAGTAATTAAGAATTTTGAAACAGATCAAAAAGAAACTCCATTAGATGTTTCTAATTATCACCCCGGAATGTATTTCATTAAACTAACAAATTCTTCTAATCAACAAAAGACGATGAAGTTTATAAAACAGTAATTTTAAAATAAGATTTTCTTTTCTTGTCAAAGCCTTAAAGGATAGGTTTTTAAAATCAAAAAGTCTTCTCTGATAATGCAAAATTCATTAAATTTGCAATTCTTTAGAAAACAGGGATTATGACAGAAAAATTTTCAGAATATCAAGGACTTAAATTATCTAAAATCGCAGAGGAAATTTTAAGTTATTGGAAAGAAAATAACATTTTTGAGAAGAGTATTTCTACGCGTGATGAGCAAAAACCTTTCATCTTTTTTGAAGGTCCGCCTTCAGCAAATGGATTACCGGGAATTCACCACGTGATGGCGCGTTCCATCAAAGATATTTTCTGTCGTTATAAAACCCAAAAAGGTTTTCAAGTCAGCAGAAAAGCAGGTTGGGATACCCACGGACTTCCGGTGGAATTAGGTGTTGAAAAAGAATTGGGAATCACCAAAGAAGATATCGGCAAAAAAATATCTGTGGAAGAATACAACCAAGCTTGTAAAAAAGCGGTGATGAGATATACGGATATCTGGACAGACCTGACCGAAAAAATGGGATATTGGGTAAATATGGAAAACCCATACATCACTTATAAATCCAAATACATGGAAAGTGTTTGGTATTTATTGGCGGAGATTTACAAAAAAGGATTGATGTATAAAGGATATACCATTCAACCTTATTCTCCAAAAGCCGGAACAGGATTGAGTTCTCACGAATTAAATCAACCCGGAACTTATCAAGATGTAACAGATACCACGGTAACTGCTCAGTTTAAAGCCAAGCTTGATTCTCTTCCTGAAAAACTGAAAAAATATGAAGAACTTTTCTTTTTAGCTTGGACAACCACTCCTTGGACATTACCTTCCAACACTGCATTGGTGGTGGGAGAAAAAATTGATTATGTAGTGGTAAAAACCTACAATCAATATACTTTTAAACCAATTGTAGTGGTTTTAGCCAAAGATTTACTCAAAGCGAATTTTGGTAAGAAATTCAAATCAACTCAAGAGGAAGAAGAATTTAAAGCTTATCAAGAAAAAGACAAGCATATTCCTTATATGATTGTCGAAGAGTTGAAAGGAACAGATTTGGTAGATATTCGTTATGAACAACTGCTGACTTATGCTTTGCCTTATCAAAATCCTGAAAATGCTTTTCGTATAATTTCTGCAGATTTTGTTACTACAGAAGATGGAACCGGAATTGTGCATTCCGCGCCTACTTTTGGTGCAGATGACGCACAATCTGCAAAAGAAGCCACTCCTGAAATTCCGCCTTTATTAGTAAAAGATGAAAACGGAAATCCTGTTCCTTTAGTAGATTTACAAGGTCGTTTTCGTCCGGAAATGCAAGAATTGGCAGGAAAATACGTCAAAAATGAATATTATGAAGATGGAAAAGCTCCGGAAAGATCTGTAGATGTTGAAATTGCGATAAAATTAAAAGAAGAAAACCGCGCTTTTAATGTTCAAAAATATGTGCACAGTTATCCAAATTGTTGGAGAACAGATAAACCGATTTTATATTATCCTTTAGATTCTTGGTTTATTAAAGTTACCGAAATCCGTGATCGCATGCACGATCTGAACAAAGGCATCAATTGGAAACCTAAATCAACCGGAGAAGGAAGATTTGGAAATTGGCTTGCCAATGCCAACGATTGGAATTTATCCCGCTCAAGATATTGGGGAACTCCGCTTCCTATTTGGAGAACAGAAGATGGAAAAGAAGAAATCATCATCGGTTCTATGGCCGAATTCAAAGAAGAAATCAAAAAATCCATAGCTGCCGGATTGATGAAAGAAGATGTTTTTGCTGATTTTGTGGTAGGAGATTTCAGCGAAGAAAACTATGATAAAATCGATTTACATAAAAATGTTGTCGATGAAATTATCTTAGTTTCCCCTTCCGGAAAACCGATGAAAAGAGAAGTAGATTTAATTGATGTTTGGTTTGATTCCGGAGCTATGCCAACTGCACAATGGCATTATCCTTTTGAAAACAAAGAAAAAGTAGAAGAAACTTTACGCAAAGCAGATTTTATTGCAGAAGGAGTAGATCAAACCAGAGGTTGGTTTTACACCCTTCATGCGATTGCTACTTTAGTTTTTGATGACGTTGCCTACAAAAATGTGGTTTCCAACGGATTGGTTTTAGACAAAAACGGTCAGAAAATGTCTAAGCGTTTAGGAAATGCTGTAGATCCATTTAAGACTTTAAGCAAATATGGCCCCGATGCCACAAGATGGTATATGATTTCCAATGCAAATCCTTGGGATAATTTAAAGTTTGATCTTTCCGGATTGGAAGAAGTAAGCAGAAAATTCTTCGGAACCTTATACAACACTTATGCTTTCTTTGCTTTATATGCCAATATTGATGAATTCACTTATGCTGAAAAAGATATAGAATTGTCCAAAAGACCGGAAATCGACCGTTGGATTTTATCAGAATTACACACTTTAATCGGAAAAGTAGATGATTTTTATGATAATTATGAACCCACAAAAGCTGCGCGAGCAATTTCAGATTTCGTACAAGAAAATTTAAGTAATTGGTATGTGCGTTTGAGCAGAAGAAGATTCTGGAAAACCACCAAACAAACTGAAGATAAAATTTCAGCATATCAAACGTTATATACTTGTTTGATGAACATCACCAAACTGGCTGCGCCCATTGCTCCTTTCTACATGGAAAGACTTTATAATGATTTAAATAAAGTCACCCAAAAAGAAAAATGGGAAAGTGTTCATTTATCAGAATTTCCAAAACAAGATTCCTCTTATATCAATAAAGATTTAGAACGAAGAATGGAAAAAGCACAACGCATTTCTTCTTTGGCTTTATCCTTAAGAAAAAAGGAAAAAATCAAAGTTCGTCAACCTTTAAAACGTATTATGATTCCTGTTTTAGACGAAACAGTAAGAGCAGATATTTCTGCTGTAGCAGATTTGATAAAATCTGAAATCAACGTTAAAGAAATTGAATTGATTGATGATGCTTCCGGAATTTTAGTGAAAAACATCAAACCTAATTTCAGAAAATTAGGTCCGCGTTTTGGCAAACAAATGAAAGAAGTTTCAAAAGCCATCAATGCTTTAACTCCTGAAGACATCAATGAAATAGAAGCTAAAAAAGAGATAGAAATAGAAGTTGCCGGAGTCAAAGAAATTTTATATCTTCAAGAAGTAGAAATAACTTCTGAAGATATTGAAGGTTGGTTGGTTGCCAGCAACGGAAACCTTACTGTAGCTTTGGATGTAGAACTTAATCCGGAGTTAATAAATGAAGGAATTGCAAGAGAATTAGTCAACCGAATTCAGAATCTCAGAAAAGATTCTAATTTAGAAGTTACAGACAAAATAGCTTTAAAAATTAAAAAAGACGGCGTTGTAGAAAAGGCAATCGATAAAAATTTAACTTATATTAAAAGCGAAACTTTATCGGTTTCTTTAGATATGGTCGAAGATATGGAAGATGGAGAAAAAGTCGAATTTGATAACGTAAAAACTCAATTGTCTTTAACAAAACACAATTAAACTTATTAATTATGAAAAAACAAGAATTATTAAAAGAGCGATATTCTGATGAAGACTTAGCAGAATTTAGAAAGCTCATCGAAGAAAAAATTGAAAGTGCAGAAAAGCAATTAGCTTTATACCAAAGTGTTTATAAAAACGGAAGTTTTAACGGAACAGATGATACTGCACCAACTTTTAAGTCTTATGACGATGGAAATAAAACCATGAGTCGTGAGGCAAACAGACAATTAGCTTTGCGTTTAGAAAAATTTATTCGTGATTTAAAAAATGCTTTAATCCGAATTGAAAACAAATCTTATGGAATCTGCAGAGAAACAGGAAAACTCATCAACAAAGAACGCTTGGTTTTAGTTCCTCACGCTACTTTGAGTATTGAAGCAAAAAACAAACAGAAATAATCTTTTGTTGATCTAAAAATCAATAAAAATAATCCCGACTTTAACATTTAAAATCGGGATTACTTTAATCAAACTGTTTAGTTTCAACTCTTTAAAACCTCTAAAAATCTTTAAATTAAATTCTGCTAAACAGCGAATCCTACCCTCTAAAAATTGAGTACATTTGTCAAAACTTTTTAATGGATAAACGGCTTGTCATCATTCCAACCTACAATGAGATAGAAAATATTGAACAAATTATTCGTGCAATATTTTCACAGCCTATTTCTTTAGATATTTTAATCGTTGATGACAATTCTCCTGATGGAACCGGAGATAAAGTTCGTTTTCTACAAAAAGAATTTCCCACTTCTTTATTTTTGGAAGAAAGAAAGAAAAAATCAGGCTTAGGAACAGCTTATATTCACGGTTTTAAATGGGCACTCCAAAGAGATTATGCATATATTTTTGAAATGGATGCTGATTTTTCTCACAATCCAAAAGACCTTGAAAGATTATATTACACCTGCAAAGAAGAAAATATAGATCTGGCAGTAGGTTCTCGTTACTCTTCAGGAATCAATGTTATCAATTGGCCGATGAGTAGAGTTTTACTCTCTTGGACTGCTTCAAAATACGTGAAATTTATCACCGGATTAGAAGTCAATGACGCTACTGCGGGATTTGTTTGTTACAAAAGAAGAGTACTTGAAAAAATAAATCTCAACAAAATTCAATTTGTGGGATATGCCTTTCAAATAGAAATGAAATTCAAGACAAAACTATTAGGTTTTAAAATTAAAGAAGTTCCTATTATATTTACCAATCGTACAAAAGGTACCTCAAAAATGAGTTCTGGTATTTTTTCAGAAGCTTTTTTTGGTGTCATAAAAATGAAGATAAAAAGTTTATTTACTAAAGATATATGAAAAAGTTGCTTATCAAAAATGCTAAAATCATCAATGAAGGAAAAATCTTTGATGGTGATGTTTACGTCGAAGGAGACACCATTATTGAAGTTGCTGAAATGATCAGTGCAAAATCCCAGGATGTTAAAATCATAGATGCAGAAGGCAAATATTTACTGCCCGGAGTAATTGACGATCACGTTCATTTTCGTGAACCGGGATTAACTTATAAAGAAGATATTTACCACGGTTCAAAAGCAGCTGTCGCCGGAGGAATCACCTCTTTTATGGAAATGCCTAACACCACTCCTCCAACCACAAACATTGATTTGTTGGAACAAAAATTTGATGCTGCAGCAGAAAAATCTTTAGCTAATTATTCTTTTATTTTTGGTGCTTCAAACAGCAATTTAGAAGAAATTAAAAAGTTAGATCCGAAAAAAGTTCCCGGCGTAAAATTATTTTTAGGATGCTCTACCGGAGATTTATATGTGAGCGATGAAAAAGCATTAAAAGATATTTTTGAACAAAGTCCGGTGTTGATTTTAACGCATTGCGAAGATCAAGACACCATGGATGCGAATTTAAAAAAATTCAAAGAAAAATACGGAGATGATATTCCTATGAAATATCACCCGGAAATCAGAAGTGAAGAAGCTTGTTATATTTCTACTTCAAAAACAGTTGAATTGGCAAAAAAAACTGGAGCCAGACTTCACGTTTTGCATATTTCTACCGCTAAAGAATTGGAATTATTTCCCAATAAAAAACCTTTAGAAGAAAGAAAAATAACCGGAGAAGTTTGTGTGCATCACCTGTGGTTTAACGATCAAGATTACGAAAGCAAAGGCACAAAAATAAAGTGGAATCCTTCTATTAAAACTGAAAAAGATCAAAAAGGATTATTAGCAGGTTTGTTGGATGACACACTTTCTGTAATCGGTACAGATCACGCTCCACACACCAAAGAAGAAAAAAATCAAGTTTATACCAAAGCCCCAAGCGGTGGACCTTTGGTTCAGCATTCTCTGCCTGCGATGTTGGAATTACACCACAAAGGAAAAATTTCTTTGGAAAAAATTGTAGAAAAAATGTGTCATAATCCTGCTTTGCTTTTCAAAATTGAAAAAAGAGGATTTATAAAAGAAGGCTATAAAGCAGATTTATGTTTGGTAGATCTCAACTCTCCTTGGACAGTTCAAGATGCTAACATTTTTTACAAATGCGAATGGTCTCCTTTTAAAGGCACAACTTTTAAATCCAGAATTACCCACACTTTTGTCAACGGACAATTGGTATATAACAACTTTAAATTCCCTAAAGTTTCCGAAAGAAATGTACAACGTTTAAGCTTTGATTATTAATGAATTTCAATCCTTTACTTTTTATCTTGTTAAGTTTTTTTCTGCTGAGTTGTCAAAATGTTGAAAAGACAGCTGAGCCGGATAGTCTTATTCCTGAAGATAAAATGGTTGAGGTATTGGTAGATTTAGCAAAGGTTGATGCAGCCATCAGTTTGAGTTTTAAAGAATATGAGAAACGCGGAGGCGATGCACGAAAATTAATATTAGAAAAACATCAAATTGACAGTCTTCAATTGGTGGAAAGCAATGCTTATTATGCAGATAACTTTAAAATAAACGAACGAATTTACGGAAAAGTTGAAGCTATTCTTAAAAAGGAAAATGACAGCTTAAGTGCTCTAAATGAAAAACCTAAAAAAGAAGACGAAGAGAAAGAAGAAAAATCTGAATAAAGAAATTATTTCAAATTCAGATTTAATTTGTAACTTTCTAAGAAATAATTTAATAGATGTCTTTGAAAGATTTAAATCTTCAACATATTCTTTTTTTAGATATAGAAACTGTTCCTGAAAATCAAAATTTTTCTGATTTAACAGAAGAAAAACAACTTTTATGGGAAGAGAAATCCGCTTATAAAAGAAAAGATGAATTCACACCGGAAGAATATTATAAACACGCCGGAATTTGGGCAGAATTTGGAAAAATTATCTGTATTTCTGTTGGTTTTTTCAGAATTGAAGAAGAAAAAAGACAGCTTCGTTTAAAAACTTTTCACGGAGAGGAAAAGCAGCTTTTAATAGATTTCAAAAGTTTATTAGATCATCATTTTAATAAACCTCATCATCTGCTTTGTGCGCATAATGGAAAAGAATTTGATTTTCCTTATATCGCCCGCAGAATGTTGATTCATAATATTGTTTTGCCCAATCAATTAAATTTATTTGGCAAAAAACCTTGGGAAGTTCCGCATTTAGACACCTTAGAAATATGGAAATTCGGAGATTATAAACATTATACTTCTTTATCACTTTTGACCAATATATTAGGAATTTCCACGCCAAAAGATGATATCGACGGCAGTCAAGTCAGCGCTGTATATTATGAAGAAAAGAATCTGGATCGAATTGTTAAATACTGCGAAAAAGATGTGATTGCCATCGCACAAGTAATTTTAAAGTTAAGACAAGAAAATCTTTTAAATTCTGCTGAAATAATTTCTGTTTAATATGAAAGAATCGCTTCTTCAAGTCAAAGATTTATCGATTTCATTTCCGGATGAAAAATCTTATCGTCAAGTAATTCATCATATTTCTTTTGATCTTTTTCCACAAGAAATTTTAGGAATTGTTGGAGAATCCGGATCAGGAAAATCATTAACTTCTTTGGCTATTTTAGATTTATTGCCAAAAAATGCAAAAATCACTTCAGGAGAAATTCTTTTTCAACAAGAAAATTTATTAAAATTCAATAAAAAACAACTTCAAAAACTAAGAGGTCAAGGAATCTCTATGATTTTTCAAGAACCTATGAGTTCTTTAAATCCTTCTATGAAATGTGGCAAACAAGTTCAAGAAATTTTATTGCAACACACCAATTTATCAACAAAAGAAGCTGAAAAAGAAGCAATTGAACTTTTTAAAAAAGTAAAACTTCCTCGTCCTCAAGAAATATTTTCTTCTTATCCTCATGAAATTAGCGGCGGACAAAAACAGCGGGTAATGATTGCTATGGCCATCGCTTGTAAACCCAAAATATTAATTGCTGATGAGCCCACCACCGCTTTAGATGTTACGGTTCAAAAAGAAATTTTAGTATTGTTGAAAAATCTTCAGCAAGAAACCAAGATGAGTATTTTATTCATCTCTCATGATTTGGCGTTGATTTCTGAAATTTCTGATCGTGTTTTGGTTTTATATCAAGGAAAACTGGTGGAACAAAACACGGTAAAAGAAATTTTTAAAAATCCGCAGCAAGAATACACCAAAGCTTTAATTGCCTCCAGACCTTCAGGAGAAAAACGTTTAAAAAAACTCCCTACAATTAAGGATTTTGTGGAGAAAAATATTCAAAAAGAAATAGAAACTAAAGCAGAAAGAGCAGCTCGTCATCAAAAAATATACAGTCAAAAACCTTTGTTGGAAGTTCGGAATGTAAAGAAAGAATTTATTTCCAACTCCGGAATTTTTCAAAAACCCAAAACTGTAAAAGCTGTTGATGATGTAAATTTCAAACTTTATGAAGGCGAAACTTTAGGTTTGGTGGGAGAATCCGGTTGTGGAAAATCTACTTTGGGAAATGTTATTTTACAGCTTACCCCGGCTTCTTCAGGTCAAGTTTTTTATAGAGGAAAAGATTTGACAAAGCTTTCTGACAAAGAAATCAGAAAGCTAAGAAAAGAAATCCAGCTGATTTTTCAAGATCCTTTTTCTTCTTTAAATCCGCGTATTTCTGTTGGAAATGCAATTATGGAACCGATGAAAGTTCACGGATTATATAAAAACAATGCGCAAAGAAAACAGAAAACTCTTGAATTATTAAAACAAGTTGGTTTAGCAGAAGAGCATTTTTATAGATATCCGCATGAATTTAGTGGAGGTCAACGTCAACGAATTGGAATTGCCAGAACTATTGCAGTGGAACCCAAACTCATTATTTGTGATGAATCTGTTTCTGCTCTTGATATTTCTGTTCAAGCACAGGTTTTAAATTTGCTGAATGATTTAAAAGAAAAATTCGGATTTACTTATATTTTTATTTCTCATGATTTAGCAGTTGTACGCTATATGGCAGATCAACTTTTGGTAATGAATAAAGGAAAAATTGTTGAAAAAGGAGAAGCTGATAATGTTTATGAAAATCCGCAGAAAACTTATACTCAAAAGTTAATTTCAGCAATTCCAAAAGGAATTTAAGATAAAATACTCTTTAATTTAGAATCTTTCTTAAGCTTAATATTTTTATATTTGTTTTCTTAAAATTTCAAGAGAATTTCACCTGAAATTTTAAAAAAATCGCTCTCTCCATGATTTAATTATAATCTTTAAAATTTTATAAATTATGCGAGATTACGAAATCCTTGCAAACCCATCAGAGGTTAAAACAGATTCTGTTGTTTTACAACAAAAAATCAAAGCTTTAGCAAAACAGAAAAATGCTTTAATTCTTGCGCATTATTATCAAGAAGAAGAAATTCAGCAGGTAGCTGATTTTGTGGGAGACAGTTTAGGTTTAGCCAAAAAAGCAAAAGAAACCGATAAAGCTATAATTGTTTTTGCCGGAGTAAAATTTATGGCAGAAACAGCTAAAATATTAAATCCTGAAAAGAAAGTTTTATTACCTGATTTAGCAGCAGGATGTTCTTTAGCAGATAATTGTCCGCCGGAAGAATTTAAAAAATTCATCGACGCACATCCCGATCATTATGTGATTACTTATGTAAATACCTCAGCAGAAATAAAAGCGATGAGCGATATGATTTGCACTTCTTCTAATGCTGAAGAGATTGTTCGTAAAATTCCTTTAGATAAAAAAATCATCTTTGCTCCGGATGCGAATTTGGGAAGATTTATTATCAATCAAACCAAAAGAGATATGGTTTTGTGGGAAGGTTCTTGTATTGTTCATGAAGCTTTTTCTATTGATAAGTTAACAAATTTGATGAGTAAATTTCCGGAAGCCAAACTCATAGCTCACCCGGAATCTGAAGAACATATTCTTAAAATAGCTCATTTTATTGGTTCCACCGGAAAGTTGATTGATTATGTAAAAAACAGCAGAGAAGAAACTTTTATTGTTGCCACAGAAGCAGGTATTTTATTTGAAATGCAACAAGTAGCTCCAGATAAAAAGTTGATTGCTGCTCCTTCTCATGAAGATAATACTTGCGCTTGCAGCGAATGTGCCTTTATGAAAGTAAATACTTTAGAAAAACTTTATCAATGTTTATTAAAAGAAACTCCTGCTATAGAATTAGAGAAAGATTTAATTGAAAAAGCGAATATTCCCCTAACGAAAATGTTCGAATTATCTTGATAATCTTATTTTTTAACATAATCACCTCAAAATCATATAAGTAAACTGATAAATATCATAGTTTTCATCTTATTAAATGGTTATTTTTGAAGAACACTAAAAACCATTAAACTATGAAAGCTTTAGAAAATAAAATAGCTATTATCACCGGAGCGGGTTCCGGAATTGGTAAAGCAACAGCAGAATTATTTGCCAAAGAAGGTGCAAAATTAATTTTGACAGATCTCAACGAAGAAAATACTCAAAAAGTAGTTTCATCACTTACCGAAAAAGGAGCTGAAGCTTATTTTTTAAAAGCTGATGCCGGCAGTGCAAAAGATGCTAAAAAAACAGTGGATTTTGCCATAGAAAAATTCGGGAGGTTAGACATTGCAGTAAACAACGCAGGAATTGGCGGAGACACTTCTCCTACTGCAGAACACGCTATAGATTCTTGGGATAAAACGATTAATATTAATTTATCCGGTGTTTTTTATGGCACGCATTATCAAATAAAAGCTATGTTAGAGAACTCTAATTCAGGTTCTATTATTAATATAGCTTCCATTTTAGGACAAGTAGGATTTGCAAATTCTCCTGCTTATGTTGCTGCTAAACACGGTGTGGTAGGGTTAACAAAAACAGCCGCCCTTGAATACAGCGCCAAAGGAATTAGAGTAAATGCTGTAGGTCCGGCTTTTATAGATACCCCATTGCTTGAAAACTTAGACAAAGAAGTTTATGATCAATTGGTGGGATTACATCCTATTGGAAGATTAGGAAAATCTGAAGAAGTAGCCGAATTGATTTTATGGTTGGCTGGTGAAAAATCCTCTTTTGTAACTGGTTCTTATTATGCGGTAGATGGAGGGTATTTAGCACAATAAAATTGTGAAATAGAAATAAATTCCTCTTGTGTGAAACTAACTTACACAAGAGGAATTCTTTTTTTAAAATAAATAAGCAAATCCTAAATCTAAATAAATATTATGCAAGCTGAAAGAAATAGCTTCAAAGTCTTTATTTAAAACTCCATTGAAATTATAACTTAACTGCGGAAAAAGCTTAAAATGCTTATTCATTTGCCATTCTGCTCCTAAATGCGCTCCCCACTGAAAAGTATTTACTTCACTTGAAAAGTCATAAGCTGCTTTCCCGTTTTTATCAAAAGTTATTTTTGGACCAACCGGAGTGTCTTTTCTTAAATATCCATCGCTTACATAGCCTTCAAATTGTTTGTCAATAGCAAAAGAAAAAGACAATCCTCCGTATAAATTCCATCTTTTAGAAAGATCATATACTGCAGAAACTGGTATATTTACATAAGTATTACTCACTTTTGTCTGCACCAATCCTGTAAAATATCCTTGAATTTGTTCATTTCCTTGAATAATTCTGGTAAGATATCGCTCCACTCTTGCTTTGGTTTTCATACCTCTTCCTTCTACTCCAACTCCTAATCGGATTCCCCACTTTGAGTTTTCTTCAAACCATTTTGTGGCATTTGCTTCTAAACCCAATTGCAAACCCGGATTATAGCTTTCTATCTTTTTTATTTCACTCGGCATTCCTAAAGGAGTGCTTCCGCCTATACCGAAGTAAGCGTGAAGCTGATAATCCATATTATCTTTAAAGAAATTTTTTCTCGTTTTTTCTTGTCCGTAAACTGTAAAATTAAACAAGCAAAAAACCGATATTAAAACGATGAATTGTTTTTTCATATCATCTAAATATTATTCAGGATTTTCCATCAATAATTCCACTTCATCTATATGTAAAACACTTCCTACAGCTCCGTTAAAAAGATCTCCTTCTTTACTTGCCGTAAAAACAATGGTGTACATATATTCTTTTGAAGAATCAAAAGATTTTCCTTCCACAAATTCAAAAGGAATAGAAAAAGCTGTCCAATCTTCTGCTTCCACTCGTTGGTCTTCAGGTAACATTGCTATGCTTACAATTCTCGGGTCATCTAAAGTGAAATCTCCTCTTAAGAAATTATCATCTTCTGTTTTTTCAAACAAAATTCCATAAGCATTCCAACCATCTTCTGTCAAGCTTGAACCTTCTTCTGAGTTTACTTGAAAATCCTCTCCTCTTTTATATTTAAAATATCCTTTAAGTGTTTTTGGTGCAGTTTCATAAGCATAATTTCTTCCAAAGAAAACACCTTGACGCGGATCAGGTTGTGTAATTTCTTGAAATTCTCCTAAAAATAAATTTCCTGCAGCCAAAGGAGCTCCAAAAGCAGCTCCTAATTCTCCGGTAGATTTTGTTTCCATTCTCACTCCTTTTCCTTCATAACCTGTTGTTTGGTATGTAGGATAAGCTTCAGGAATCAATTCTTCTTCATTTATCGCCAAAGTGACTGAAAAACCAGGGTTTCCTGTTCCCCAGTTATAGATTTTTTGATTAGAAGAATTGGTTTCATAAAATTCGTGATAATTCCCTTCATTATCTGAGCTGACTTCTTCAAATGAAAATAATCTGTAATTATCAGTATTTGATTCTTCATCATATACAAAAGATATGGTGTAAGTTTTACTATATTGTTGATCTTCTGAAGTTACCACATAAGTTTGATCATTGGTAAAGTCTAACTCTACTCCATTTCCCGGTTCAATACTTGCTCCGGAAGAAAGCGTAAATTCCGGAGAAAAATTATAATTCTCAGGAGAATTTTTTAAGGTAAAAGTTACTTTTTCATTTGTAATAGAAGGCGTATTTTGTAAAAGCTCTTCTTGATTTTCTATGCTTGCTTCAATTATATCTGCTTCAGAGTTTAAGTTATCATCATCACTGCTACAAGCAGTTAAAGCAAATAAACTCCCCAATAATATTATGGTAAAAAGATTATGTAATTTCATGTTTTAAATTTTTAAAATCAAACAGAATTATTTATTCCGTTTGAAAAATTTTCCAAATATAATTAAATTTCCACAGGAATTTATTTTTTTATGATTATCACAACATCATCTTAGTTGTTGAAAATCAAAATAAAAGCCTGGATTTCATTCATAAAAAAATCCTGTTATTTCATCAACAGGATTTTTATAAACTTTTATATCTATTGTTTTTTACAATTTCATTTCAGGAATATCTCCTTCTACAATCAAAGTTCCTTCTGTGGCTTTCTTGATTTCTTCTACACTTACTCCAGGGGCGCGCTCCATCAATTTAAAACCTTCTTCTGTTACTTTTAAAACTGCCATATCTGTAACAATTGTTTTTACGCATTGTACACCGGTTAAAGGAAGATTACATCTTTTTAGCAATTTTGAATCTCCATATTTATTCATATGTGTCATGGCTACAATAATATTTTTTGCAGATCCGACCAAATCCATTGCTCCTCCCATTCCTTTTACCAATTTCCCCGGAATTTTCCAGCTGGCGATATCTCCATTTTGTGCTACTTCCATTGCGCCTAAAATAGTTAAATCTACATGTTGCCCTCTAATCATTCCAAAACTCATAGCAGAATCAAAAAAACTTGCTCCCGGTAAAGCGGTGATGGTTTGTTTTCCTGCATTGATTAAATCAGGATCTTCCTCTCCTTTTATAGGGAAAGGTCCCATGCCTAAAATTCCGTTTTCACTTTGAAATTCTACTTGTATATCATCGCGCACATAGTTTGCCACCAAAGTAGGAATTCCAATTCCTAAATTCACATAATATCCATCTTTGACTTCTTTTGCAATACGTTGTGCTATTCCATTTTTATCTAACATAATTTCTTCTTTTCTAAACTTTTAATCAAAAAATTTTCTGCTGCTTTTAAGCTTCTCTAACGGTTAATTGCTCAATGCGTTTTTCATAATCTTTTCCTTGGAAAATTCGTTGAACGAAAATTCCGGGAATATGAATTTGATTAGGATCTAATTTTCCTGGTTTTACCAATTCTTCTACTTCAACCACCGTTATTTTTGCAGCTCCGCACATTATCGGATTAAAGTTTCTTGCTGTTCCATTAAAAATTAAATTTCCTGCTTCATCTCCTTTCCAAGCTTTGATAAAAGCAAAATCTGCTTTGTATGCGTGTTCCATCACATACATTTTGCCGTCAAACATTCTTGTTTCTTTGTTTAGAGCTACTTCTGTTCCGTATCCTGCAGGCGTGTAAATAGCGGGATAACCTTGTTGAGCAGCTTGACATTTTGCAGCTAAGGTTCCTTGCGGAGTGAGTTCTACTTCCATTTCTCCGCTGAGCATTTGACGTTCGAATTCAGCGTTTTCTCCCACATAAGAAGCAATCATTTTTTTGATTTGCTTTTGTTTTAGTAAAAGTCCGAGTCCAAAATCATCTACACCTGCATTATTAGAAATACAAGTTAAATTTTGCACATTTCTTTTTACCAACTCTGCTATACTATTTTCCGGAATTCCACAAAGACCAAAACCACCTAACATCAAGGTCATATTATCTTCAACCCCTTCTAATGCTTCTTCAACATTTGCTACTGTCTTTTTTATCATAACTTAAAATTTTGTTTAAAAATAGAAAATTTAATACGCTATAACAATACTTTGATTAATTTAATCTTAAGTCGTCAAGAATATCTTTATCTTCTTCTGAATTATCTCCTTCTTCAAGGCTATCACAATCTACATTGATGTTTAATTCTTCCGGTTCTTCAAAATCATCTTGAGAAATTCCCAATTCTTCATCTGCATAAAGCGATTTCATATATCCTCCCCAAATCGGTAAAGCCATAGTTGCTCCTTGACCATATTGTAAGGTATTAAAATGTATAGATCGGTTTTCTCCTCCAACCCAAACTCCGGTTGCTAAATTGGGGACTACTCCCATAAACCAACCATCACTTTGATTTTGTGTTGTTCCTGTTTTTCCGGCAATAGGGTTTTTAAAATCATAAGGATATCCGGTGACCATCTTTTGATAAAATGCATTATTGACTGCCCAATTTCCTCTTAATCTTGCTCCGGAACCATGTTGGGTAACACCTTCCATCAATTTCATGATTACATACGCACTTTCTTCACTTAAAACATCCTGAGTTTGCGGTTGATTTTGATATAAAATAGTTCCGTTTTTATCGGTTATATTGGTAACAACCACCGGTTCTATATAAACTCCTTTGTTGGCAAATGTGCTATAAGCAGAAACCATTTCATAAACACTCATATCTACAGATCCTAAAGCAATTGCCGGAGCAGGAGGAATTCCGGTAGTATCTATACTGAGTTTTCCTAATAAATCTATCACCGGTTGAGGACCGGTTTTATCTATTAATCTTGCTGTTACAGTATTTAAAGATTTTGCCAATGCTTCTTTTATGGTAACCATTCCGCCATAAGTATCTCCCGCATTTTTGGGCGTCCAATCTTCTAAAAGATTATATCTTCCTTTAGGAATGGTATAAGGACTGTTAGGGTATTGTTTACAAGGCGAATAATGCAGTTGATCTATGGCTGTTCCATATACATAAGGTTTAAAAGTTGACCCCACCTGACGACGACCTTGTTTTACGTGATCATATTTAAAATGTTTATAATTAATTCCACCAACCCAAGTTTTTACTTCTCCGGTTTGTGGCACCATTGACATCATTCCGGCGTTTAAAAAAGATTTGTAATAGTAAATGGAATCCAACGGTGTCATTACTGTGTCAATTGCTCGCTCATCATTCCAAGCAAAAACACGCATTTCTTGTTCTTTTTCAAAAGCTGCCAATATTTCTTCTTCAGATTTATTCTGCAGTTTCATTCTTTGATAACGATCACTTGAACGCATTTCTCTATTGATAATTTTATCTATTTCTTTTTGAGAAATATCTCTAAAAGGAGCTGTGCTAACTCTTTTATTTTCTTCTTCAAATGCTTTTTGAAGATTTTTCATGTGTGCGTTTACCGCATTTTCTGCGTGAGATTGTAATCTGGAATCTAAAGTGGTATAAACTTTTAATCCATCTCTATAAATATTATAAGTGCTTCCGTCCGGTTTTGGATTATCTTTTGCCCAATCTTTTAAGAATTTACTTAAATATCCTCTGAAATATGTAGCAATTCCGGATTGATGGCTTTCCGGATGATAATTGATTACCAACTTTAATTGTTGAAGTGAATCTTTTTCTTTTTCAGAAATATATCCTGCTTTTTCCATTTGATGCAGTACTACATTTCTTCTGTTGGTTACGCCTTCTTCATTTCTCAACGGATTATATAAAGAAGAATTTTTAAACATTCCTGCTAAAACTGCTGCTTCTTCCACAGCTAACTCTTTGGGTTCTTTTCCGAAATAAATTCTTGATGCAGAACGAATTCCATCAGCATTATTACTGAAATCATAAACATTATAATACATGGCTATGATTTCATTTTTGGTATAATTTTTTTCTAATCTAACTGCAATAATCCACTCTTTAATTTTTTGTAAAACTCGTTTTACAGGATTTCTGGAACCTTCTCCATGAAATAATTGTTTTGCCAATTGCTGAGAAATAGTACTTGCTCCGCCTTTTTTTCCCATATACACCACTGCGCGAAGTGTTCCTTTAATATCAATTCCGGAGTGTTTATAATAACGAACATCTTCTGTAGCTATCAATGCTTCCAAAGCTTCGTTCGGCAATTCATCATAAGTTACCGGCGTACGGTTTTCCTGATAATATTTTCCTATGGTTTCTCCATCTGCAGAAATTACTTCTGTTGCCAAATTAGTTTCCGGATTTTCCAACTGTTCAAAACTGGGCATTTCCCCAAAAACTCCTTGATCTGCCAAGAAGAAAACAAAAGCTATGCTTAAAATTCCTATCAGATAAACAATCCAAAAGTAGAAAACCCATCTTCTTTTAGAAATTCCTTTTCGTTTTTTTTCTGTTGTTTTATTATTTTTTTTCTTACTCACTTTTTTCAGATAAGATTAGTTTGATTTTTCTATTCTTAAGCCCACTTCTGTAATTCCTTTTAACTCTTCAACGCCTTCTCGTTCTCCATTTTTTCTCATGGCTTGACGTATTTTAAAAGTATATGTTCCTTCTTCTTTAAAGTGAACTGCTTTTTTATACCAAAGTTTAGAAGATTTTGCTTCTCCAATACCAACCCCCAACCATTCTCCGTTTGGTTTTGCCATTTGATATTCCAAAGTGTCTTCTACTACTTTTCCGTGTGGAAAACTCATACTGGTGATTAAATAAAGATTGCTGTATGGATAATCGTTGGTATTTCTAATATTGATAAACAGATCATAGGGTTGAAGACTGTCCATATCCTTTACTTCAAAAGAAATTATGGAATCTTTATTCCATTGTCCCGGAAGCGTTTCATATTTGTCAAAAGCGCTGTCTTTATCGCAAGCAATGAATCCAAAAACTATGATAAATAGACTTAATATTTTTCTCATTTTCTTTTGCGATATTGGTTTTTTCTTCTTTTTCGACGTTTTTTTCTTTCTTTTTTAGGCTTGTCGAATCGGGTTAAACTATCTTGACCTACAACGTTTCCAAACTTGCTTTTATTATCATTTTCCATTTCAATCTGTGCAGAAAATTCTTCTAAGCTTTCAACAATTTTATTTTTTTCTGCAGCTTTTACAATGGTTTTCACCTGATCGGTGGAGAGCTGATGCCAATTCATCGGGTCTTTATCATAAGCAAACCACATTCTTGACTTGAAAATATCTATTTTCTGACAAGTTGCTCTTCCTTTTTTAGTTTCTAATTTGGTATCTTTTTTGGGAAATCCTTTTAAAGCATCTAAATAAGAATCCAATTCAAAGTTTAAACAACATTTCAGTTTTCCGCATTGTCCGGTTAATTTTTGTGGATTTAAAGAAAGTTGCTGATAACGAGCTGCTTTGGTAGAAACAGATCTAAAATCTGTCATCCAAGAAGAACAACACAATTCTCGTCCGCAAACTCCGATTCCTCCTAATCTTGCGGCTTCTTGTCTTAAACCAATTTGTCTCATTTCTATACGCGTTCTAAATTCTCGCGCAAATTCTTTAATCAATTGTCTGAAATCAATTCGATTATCAGCGGTGTAATAAAAAGTTGCTTTTGAGGCATCTCCTTGAAATTCTACATCGCTGATTTTCATTTTCAGGTGTAATCTTTTGGCAATTTTTCTTGCTTGAAGCATGATATCATGTTCGCGTTTTCTTGCTTCTTGCCAAATATCAATATCTTTTTGTGTGGCTCGACGATAGATTTTCGGGATTTTCTCATAAGGATCTACGTTCTTTTTTCGCATTTGAACTTTCACCAATTCTCCTGTAAGCGAAATCACTCCTACATCATGTCCCGGAGAAGCTTCTGTTGCTACAACATCTCCGATTTTAAGATGTAAGTTTTCTGTATCCCTAAAAAAACCTTTTCTTCCATTTTTAAATCTAACTTCTACGCCATCAAATTTTTCTTGTCCGTTTGGCAATTCCATATTAGAAAGCCAATCAAAAACTGCAAATGGTCCTTGAAAACTGGTACATCCTCCTGAACTGCAAGAACCTCCGCAGCCTTTTGAACTTCCATTACTTCCACTTCCACAGCCTGCACATCCCATAAAATTCTATATATCTATAATATAAATCCTTCTTTATCAACTCTTTTTAAAAAGCAAAAGGATTTTATTGTCTATTAATAATTTATTTGAAAGCTGTAAAGATATTAAATAATATGCGCTTGAATTAAATTCTATTTCAATTTAACCCGGATTAAAGTTTAAATCCAATCAGTTTAAACTGTTTTCTGAAGGTTTTTCGTTTTCTTAAAAACAAAAAATCCATCAATCTTTAAATTATTTGATGGATTTTTCTTTATTATTTTTTTAGCTTTTTATGCTAAACTACAACTCTTAAAAGTCAGATCCGGAGATCTTCCTTTTCTGAATTTTTTATTGCTGTATTTTTTACCTTTTCTTAAACGCTTTTGTTCTTCATAAGGTAAATTGTAAATTTCTTGGCATTCTGTTGTACAACAACCTTGCATTTTCTCTGCACATTCTTCGCATTGAATAAACAACAAATGACAGGCATCATTTGCGCAATTGGTGTGTGTATCACAAGGTTTTCCACATTGGTGACAGGAAGCGATGATATCATCTGAAATACGTTCTCCTAAACGATTATCAAAAACAAAGTTTTTTCCGATAAATTTATTATCTAAACCTTTTTCTTCTGCTTGACGGGCATATTCAATAATTCCACCTTGCATTTGATAAACATTTTTAAATCCTTTATGCTTAAAATATGCACTGGCTTTTTCACAACGAATTCCCCCGGTGCAATACATCAACAGGTTTTTATCTTCCTTATGCTCTTTTAAATCGTTTTCAATAATGGGCAAAGATTCTCTAAATGTATCTACATCCGGAGTTACTGCTCCTTTAAAATGTCCGATTTCACTTTCATAATGATTTCTCATGTCAATGCAAATCGTGTTCGGATTGTTTAATAATTCATTAAATTCTTCTGCATTAACATGTTTCCCTCTGTTAGTCACATCAAAAGTTTCATCGTTTAAGCCGTCTGCCACAATCTTTTTGCGAACTTTTACTTTTAATTTCAAAAAGGATTTTAAATCGTGTTCGATCGCAATATTGAGATGTACACCTTTTAAGAAGTAAATTCCGTCTAAGAAGTTTTTAAATTCTTCGAAATTTTCTTGAGGAACAGATAATTGTGCGTTGATTCCTTCGTGGGCTACATAAATTCTGCCTAATACTTGCATTTTATCCCAAGCGATGAAAAGATGATTTCTAAACAATTCGGGATTTCCAATTTTGGCGTACTTATAGAAAGAAAGCGTCAAACGTTTTTGTTTGGCTTTTTCAAGCAATTCAGCTCTTTCTTCAGCACTTAATTTGTTGTACAGTTGCATGCTATACTTGTTTTTAAGTTAAAGAAATATTTTTTGCAAAGATAGATAAAAAAGAATATTAATCGATAATTTGTTGATTATGAATTCACTTCTCTGCGTTTAACTCTTCAATCTTTTTTAAAGTTTTAATATCTTTCAAAAGTTGATTCACCTCATCTTCATCTGTTCCGTCATAATAACCTCGAATTCTTTTTTTAGAATCGATTAAAGCCAAATTTTCAGTGTGAATCATATCAAATTCTCCACCATCTCCATCTTCTTGAACCACACAATAGGCTTTTCTTGCCAATTCATAAATCTCTTTTTTGGGTCCGGTGACTAAATTCCATTTCTGATCATCGACTTCATGTTTTATCGCATAATCTTTAAGTTGAGAAACAGAATCTATTTCGGGAGTTACCGTGTGCGATAATAAAAATACTTTATCATCATTTTTTATTTCCTTTTGAATTCTTTGAAAAGAGGCAGTGAGATCTGCACAAAAAGACGGACAAGTAGTATAGAAAAAATCTGCTACATAAATTTTCCCCTCATAATTTGCCTGCGTAATAGTATCTCCATTTTGGTTGATCAGTTTAAAATCAGGGATTTTATGATATTTTCTAACATACTGTATATCTGGATCTACCAAAGATTCATCCAACATATTTGGCGCATAAATCGGTAAAGAAGGAGGGGGTTGGTATAATTTATAAATCGAATATAAAAGCGCTGCGGAAATTATTCCTAAAGTTAAAACAAGCTTCCAATAACGCTTCCAAATTTTTTGAAAACTCATGCTTTTTTATTTGCAGACAAAATTACAACTTTACAACGACATGCTATTATAGAAATAAAGCTTTATCAATCTTTTAAACTCCTTTATGGAATAGGTTTAACTTCCTTAAAAGCAAACCTATACTTAATTCTTTTTTTTAGAAACAGGAAACTCCTATTTTTGTCCGATTTTTGTATAAAAAAATATATTATGAGTGCATTCTGGATTAAGGCTCTTCAATTATTTTTGAGTTTATCTATTCTTATTGTCTTACACGAAGGCGGACATTATGTTGCTGCAAGAATATTCAAAACTCGAGTAGAGAAATTCTTCTTATTCTTTGATGTCAAATTTGCTTTGTTCAAAAAGAAAATCGGCGATACCGTTTATGGAATCGGTTGGTTGCCTTTGGGAGGGTATGTAAAAATCTCCGGAATGATTGATGAAAGCATGGATACAGAACAGATGGCAAAACCTCCTCAACCCTGGGAGTTTAGAAGCAAACCCGCTTGGCAAAGATTGATTATCATGTTGGGAGGAGTTACTGTAAACTTAATATTAGGATTTTTCATTTTTATGATGATTCAATTCTATTGGGGAAAAAATGTAGTTCCCGTAGATGGATTGCCCAATGGTTTTGAAGTTTCTCAACACATGAAAGATTTGGGTTTTCAAGATGGTGATTTGATTTTAAAAGTAGATGGAGAAGAACTTGAAAGTCAACTGGAAATCAGCTCTCATATTATGCTGAGAAATGCTGAAATTATCACCACAAAACATCAAAATGGAGATATTGAAGATATTTCTATTCCTAAAGATTACAGCAAAACTTTATTTGCTGCAGGAGAAATGGTTCCTTTCAATCCGATTATTCCTTCTGTTATAGATAGTGTTTTTGCGGATACTCCGGCTGAAAAAGCAGGTTTAAAGAAAGGAGATAAAATCCTTGAAATAAACGGACAAGAAATCACCCAATGGAATGAACTCAACAAAATTAAAGCTGAATCTGAAGGAAGCACTTTAAGTTTGGCTTATCTGTCTGATGGAGAACTTAAAAACATTGAATTGACTCCTGATCAGAATGGTAATATCGGAATCACACCACAAAGAAATTATAAATTTAAACACCTGAGTTATAGTTTTGGAGAAAGTATTGGCGAAGGTTTTTCTTATACTTACTGGACTTTAAAAGATTATGTAGCGCAATTTAAATTTGTTTTCACGAAAAAAGGAGCTTCTCAATTAGGTGGATTTGGAACTATTGGTAGTCTTTTTACACCAGTTTGGGATTGGCAAAGCTTTTGGCACACCACTGCTTTTATTTCTATTATTTTAGCGTTTATGAATATTCTTCCTATCCCCGCTTTGGATGGAGGTCATGTTATGTTTTTGTTATATGAAATGATCACCGGAAGAAAACCCAACGAAAAAGTGTTGGAAGTCGCTCAGATGATTGGAATTTTAATTCTTTTGACTTTAGTGGTTTACGCCAACGGAAATGATATTTACAGGTATTTCTTTAAGTAGAATACCTTAAGCAGAAAACTTATTTTAAACTTATAGAGGATTTGTTTTTTTCATTTTCTCTATAAGTTTTTTATTTAAAACCGATATCCAATTCGTAAATGTAAATTCAGATCAACTTCGCCTTTATTACTATTGTCTATAAATCCTGTATTTTTAGCAAAAATATAGTGATATCCTACACCAAAACCTGCTTCATAATTAAAGTGATTGCCAAGATTTCTTCTAATTCCCCAAGTGGGAATAATTGAAATATCACTAATTATATTGACATTACTATAATTTGAAATTACAAACCAATCCGGATGATAACTGGTTTTTAAAGCGATGAAGTTTCCGCTGTTGTTTTCAATTGTTTTTGATTTCTTTACTCTTTTATTCAAGTTATAATACCAACGCGGCTCTACAGTGATAACAGGTGTTAGTAAAAATCCTGTTTTTTCATAAAAATCTCCACCCCATATTCCACTGTCAAAACCTATTTCTGTTCTTAAGACAATAGCATTATAAAGTTTGGCTTCGTGGTGCCCCCAAATGCCTAAAAATCCGGTTTGAATTTCAAAAATAGATTTTTCAACACTTTTATTTTGCGCTTTCAAAGATAGGGTTAAGCCACAAAGAATTAGACAAAGTAGCGTTTTTCTCATACGTCCTTATTTTAAAAAAATATCTTTTTTTGTTTAGAATTCAGAAAAAAACTGATATCTATGATATATATGCAAATAAAAAAAAGGGCTTGCTGTTTTAGCAAGCCCTTATAATGATTAACGCTCCTCCTGCTGGGCTCGAACCAGCGACAACCTGATTAACAGTCAGGTGCTCTAACCAACTGAGCTAAGGAGGAATGTATTTCAAAAACGCACTAACTTTTGTAATGCGGATGCAAATATATATCTTTTTTTTGATTCACAAAACATTTTTATTCAATTATTTTAAAAAAAATATTTTTGATTTTAAAACCTGTATTTACAACAAGTTAAATTTTATTCCTTCTTGCGAATGCTTAACTTTGTCAGCCTTATTAGATTATAGATTATAAATTTATGAAAACCGACAACTTTCAATCTCCGGATTATTATAATTTGGATGCTTTATTAAGCGATGAACATAAAATGGTGCGCGATGCTGCACGTGAATGGGTAAAACGTGAAGTTTCTCCTATTATTGAAGAAGCTGCTCAAAAAGCAGAATTTCCTAAGCAATTGATTAACGGATTAGCAGACATTGGTGCTTTTGGCCCTTATATTCCTGAAGAATACGGTGGTGCAGGATTAGATCAGATTTCTTATGGTTTAATCATGCAAGAAATTGAACGCGGAGACAGCGGAGTGCGCTCTACTGCTTCTGTCCAGTCTTCTTTGGTAATGTATCCCATTTATGCTTTTGGAACAGAAGAACAGCGTAAAAAATACTTACCTAAATTGGCATCAGGAGAATGGATTGGAGCTTTTGGTTTAACAGAACCTGATCACGGTTCAAATCCGGGAGGAATGCTTTCCAAGTTTGAAGACAAAGGAGATCATTACCTTTTAAACGGGGCTAAAATGTGGATTTCAAATGCTCCTTTTGCTGATATTGCCGTGGTATGGGCAAAAAATGAAAAAGGAAGAATCCAAGGATTGGTTGTGGAACGCGGAATGGAAGGCTTTACCACTCCTGAAACCCACAACAAATGGTCTTTGCGTGCTTCTGCAACAGGAGAACTAATCTTCAATAATGTAAAAGTTCCTAAAGAGAATTTATTACCCGGAAAAGATGGACTCGGAGCTCCTTTGATGTGTTTAGATTCTGCAAGATTTGGAATTGCTTGGGGAGCAATTGGGGCAGCGATGGACTGTTATGACACTGCTTTAAATTACGCTAAAGAACGTATTCAATTCGGAAAACCTATTGGTGCTTATCAATTACAACAAAAAAAATTAGCTGAAATGATTACTGAAATCACCAAAGCGCAATTGTTGACTTTCCGTTTAGGACAACTTCGCAACGAAGGAAAAGCTACCACTGCACAGATTTCTATGGCAAAAAGAAATAATGTGGCTATGGCCAAAAAGATTGCCAGCGATGCCCGACAAATGTTAGGCGGAATGGGAATTACCGGAGAATACAGCATTATGCGTCATATGATGAACTTAGAAAGTGTAATTACTTATGAAGGAACTCATGACATTCACTTGTTGATTACCGGAGCAGATATCACAGGAATTCCAGCTTTTAAATAAATTTTTAAAAGTTTATTTAAGATGTATAAAACCAACATATAAAAAAAGCCTATTTTCGTTTGAAAATAGGCTTTTATAATTTTAATAGATTTTATTACTTTACAGTAATCCCAGTTCTAATCTTCCTTCTTCACTGATCAATTCTTGGCTCCAAGGCGGATCAAAAGTCAACTCTAATTCAACCTCATTAACGTTGTCAACAGCTCTGACTTTTTCTTTCACCTCAGCCGGCAAACTTTCTGCAACCGGGCAATTAGGCGTTGTTAAAGTCATAATGATTTTCACATCTAATGTATCTTCATTGACCATAACATCATAAATCAATCCTAATTCATAAACGTCTATTGGAATTTCAGGATCATAAACGGTTTTTATGGCGCCTATAATTTGCTCTCCCAATTGATTTATATTCACATCTTTTGTAGCTGACATAATTCTGTAGTTTTTAGTTCATTTTTGCTTGAAAAGCAATAGCATAATGTTTTAATTGCTTAATCATACTCACCAAACCATTTGCACGGGTTGGAGATAAGTGTTCTTTCAGTCCGATTTCGTCAATAAATCTTATGCTGGATTGCGCAATATCTTGCGGAGTTTGATTTGAAAAAACTCTGATCAGAAGTGCTATAATTCCTTTGGTGATAATCGCATCTGAATCTGCAGTAAAAATCAATTTATCTTCTTTCATTTCTGCGTGAACCCAAACTTGGCTTTGACAACCTTTGATTAATCGCTCTTCTGTTTTATCTTCTTCCTTAATAAGTGGTAGAGATTTTCCAAGATCAATTAAATACTCATAGCGTTGCATCCAATCATCAAACATGGAAAATTCATCGACAATCTCGTCTTGTATTTCCTCAATTCCCATCAATAATTATTATTTTACTAATTCTGCTGAAATCAAAATATTTCCTTCAGCTGACTTTAACTCTAATACATCTTTTTTATAACCAAATGCTTCTGCTCTTGAAAAGTTTTTAAGGAAATCTCTTTCAAATTCCATCTTTCCTTCACAATACATTTTGGTTACTCTGGCAAGACTCATTTCTATTTTATCGCCATTTACTTCAAATTCATTTCCAAAAGTATTACAACCTGTTGTTCCTGAAATACGATTTTGCTCAGTATTAATTTCAAAAGTTGCTTCTTTATCATCAGCACTTTCTCCGCCTACTGTCAATACTTTATAAGTTCCGTTTCTCAATTTACTTTGCATAAGAGTTGCTTTAATAAGCGTTTTTCCTTTTTTATCTAACAGAGAAAGTTCTTCATTTTCCAAATGATAAGCAGTTGCGTTTTCTAAATTATCCAGAAAACTTCTTTCTATATCCATTTTTCCTTCACAGTGTTTTAAAGTAGCAATAGCTCCTCCTGTTTCTATTGAATTTTCATCAGTTTTTAATTCTGCTGAAAAATTATTACACCCGGAAAATCCTGAAATGGTATTTTTTTCCAAGTCGATATGTAAACTTACTCCTTCTTCAGAAATATTTTCTCCATCAAGATTTACTACTTGATAATCTCCTGAAGCCAATGGCTCTGATTTTGAAGTGTTAGTTTTTTGACTTTTACAAGAAACCATAAAGGCGATTAAAATTAAACTTAAAAATTTCATTTTCATAATAACATAGTTTTTGCGCGTTTAACTGCTTTTACAAAATTGTCTATTTCTTTTTTAGTATTGTAAAAAGCAAAAGAAGCACGAACGGTTCCAGGAATCTGGTAGTAATCCATTATAGGTTGTGTACAATGATGTCCTGTTCGTACAGCTATTCCTAACTTATCAATAATCGAGCCAATATCATACGGATGAAGACTTTCAATATTAAAAGAAATCACAGCAGCTTTATTTGCTGAGGTTCCATATATTTTTAAACCTTCTATTTCCTGTAGTTTTTCAGTTGCATATTTCAACAATTCCTCTTCATAAGCTGCAATATTGTCTAATCCGATATTGTTGATATAATTTATGGCTTCACCAAAGGCGATTGCTCCACAAATATTAGGAGTTCCTGCTTCAAATTTATGAGGCAAAGGAGCATAAGTACTTTTTTCTAAAGTAACTTGGTCAATCATTTCTCCTCCTGCTTGATAAGGAGGGAGTTTGTTTAACCATTCCTCTTTTCCGTAAAGCATTCCAATTCCTGTCGGCCCATACATTTTATGAGCTGAAGCTACATAAAAGTCTGCATCTAATTGTTGCAAATCAACTTTCATATGCGGAGTTGCTTGTGCTCCGTCAAGCAATACAGCTGCACCGTGTTGATGTGCTTTTGCAATGATTTCTTTTACCGGATTTATCGTTCCTAAAGCATTGGACACGTGAGCTACAAAAACTAATTTAGTTTTATTTGAAAATAACTTTTCAAAAGCTGCCATATCCAGTTTTCCTTCCTGGGTTATGGGGATAACTTTTAGTTTTGCGCCGGTTTTTTCGCATAAAATTTGCCAAGGAACAATGTTGGAATGATGTTCTAATGCTGAAATAATAATTTCATCTCCTTTTTGAAGAATTGCTGAAAAACCATTAGCAATTAGGTTTATTCCTTCTGTTGTTCCTTTGGTAAAAATTATTTCTTCACGTTTTTTTGCATTGAAATGCTCTTTTATGATATCGCGAGCATTTTCAATCATATCCGTAGCTTCCTGAGATATTTGATGCACTCCTCTATGCACATTTGAATTATGAAATTCATAATAATTCACTATGGCATCTACCACTTGTTTTGGAGTTTGTGAGGTGGCTGCATTATCGAAATAAATCAAAGGATGCCCATTTACTTTTCTGGAAAGTATTGGGAAATCTGCACGGATTTTTTCGATATTTAAAATTTCTTCAGTAAGCATATTTTCTTTTAATTAATCATGAAATCCCATATCTACACCAAGTTTTGCTGCTATCCAAGCATCAGCATTTTTCTGTAATTCCGGAATGGTAACAGAAGTAAGAACGCTACTGCAGAAAGCATACATCATTAGTGCATAAGCTTCTTTTTGTGGGATTCCTCTTGTTCTTAAATAACGCAGAGCGTCTTTATCTACCTGACCAACTGTACATCCATGACTACACAATACATCATCTGCGTAAATCTCTAATTGAGGTTTTGCGTGGGCAATTGCTCTGTCACTCAACAAAATGTTATCACTTTTTTGATATCCATTTGTTTTTTGTGCAATTTTATCTACTAAAATATATCCGTCAAACACCCCTTTTGATTTGTCGTCAAACATTCCTTTAAAGTCTTGATGACTTTCGTTGTTGGGTTGTGCATGATGAACTAAAGTAACGTGATCTACTTGTTGTTTCCCGTTGAGCAAAGTAACTCCTTTAAAAGTAGTGTCAATACGTTCTCCATTTTGGGCTGCTTTCCAATGATTTCTAATCAGTTTTCCTCCTAAAGAAAAAGTTTGAATAGAAACATTGCTGTTGTCAGCTTGATCAACATAAGTATTGTCTATTAGAGTGGAATTCTCTTTATCTTTCTGGATTTTATAGTAATCCACCACGGCATATTTATCTGCAAAAATTTCTGTTACCGAGTTGGTAAAAACAGGATTTTCATTAAGTGATTGGTGTCTTTCTATAATTTTTGCCTGTGCATTTTCTCCTATCACCACCAAATTTCTTGGTTGAAGCATCATCGCTGATTCATTGGCTGTAGATAAGTATAAAAGCTGAACAGGTTTATCTAAAGCTTGCCCTCTTTTGATATAAATAAAAGCTCCTTCTCTGCTAAAAGCTGTATTTAAAGCACTCAAACTATCGTCTTGCGGACGAATTTTATTGAAGTGTTTTTTAATAATTTCTTCATACTTTTCATTTTGAAAAGCAGCAGACAAAGCGGAAACTTCAAATTTATCTTCTGTAAGCTGAGAGAGTTTTTCAGAAAAAACTCCATCTACAAAAATCATTCGATAAGCATCTAAATCATCGACCAGGTATTTTTCAATTTCTTCAAAGCTTAGATTTTGTTCTGTTTTTGGAAACAGATTATAGTCTTCTTTTATCACCGGTCTGAGCGAAGTATATCTCCATGTTTCCTCTTTTTTAGTAGGAAATCCTTTTGTTTCAAAGATTTTTAAAGCTTCGTTTCTTATCGTAAGCAACTCTTTATCTCCTTGATTTTCAAGAGATGAATAAGATGAGATTAATTTATCTTTTAAGTCCATAATTAAATTTCTACTTGTTGAAGGGAATTTTATTTTTCCCTTTGATAAAAATTACAACAATTAAAATTCCATTTTCACAAATCGAATTTCTATTGTTTTTTACTGATTTTTTAAAGGTTTTCTTATGCGTTTTGCATTTCCTTTAACCAGTCGTAGCCTTTGTCTTCGAGTTTTAAAGCCAATTCTTTTCCTCCTGTTTTGACAATTTTTCCGTCCATCAAAACATGTACATAATCAGGAACAATATAATCCAACAATCTTTGGTAATGCGTAATTAACAGTGTAGCATTATCATCTCTGCGTAGTTTGTTTACGCCATCGGCAACAACTCTTAGTGCATCAATATCAAGTCCTGAATCTGTTTCGTCAAGAATAGCCAACTTCGGGTCCATCATTGCCAATTGGAAAATCTCATTTCTCTTTTTCTCTCCTCCTGAGAATCCTTCGTTAAGAGAACGCTGAAGAAATTTTTGATCAATACCTAATAAAGCGGCATTTTCACGCATTAATTTCAGCATTTCTTTTCCTGACATTTTTTCTTGCTTTCTTGCTTTTCTTGTTTCGTTGATAGCAGTTCTAACAAAGTTCATTACAGAAACTCCGGGAATTTCTATCGGATATTGAAAAGAAAGGAAAATCCCTTTGTGTGCTCTTTCTTCAGGAGCCAATTCAGAGATTTCTTCATTTTCCATAATGATTTCTCCTTCTGTTACTTCATAATCTTCATTTCCTGTAACTACTGAAGCCAAGGTACTTTTTCCTGATCCGTTAGGCCCCATAATTGCATGAATTTCTCCGGGTTTTATTTCAAGATTAATCCCTTTTAAGATTTCATGTCCTTCCACATTTACATGCAAGTTTTTTATCTTTAACATAACTTATAAACTTTTTTGATCGCTATTAATCTCAATAGCTTCTTGATTTGATTTTGATTTAGATATTTTGATGATTTTTGTAATTTCTACTACTTCATCCCAACCGTCATCATTCGGATTGGGTTTTACTTTTCCTTTTATTGCAACAGGAATCATATCGTATTCATCTTCTTTAAACGGCTCTACTTTTTCTATTAAAACTCTTGCCATTGAATCCAGCTCAACTCCATAAATAAACTTTTTTCCGTTGATTACTGCAGCTTCATCACTATAGATAAAGTCGCCTATTAAAACCTGACCATCATCAGAATTCTTTTGTTTTTCTTCTGTAGAAAGTTCAGTATTTTCTGTTTCAGCGTTTTCTTTGTTTTGACTTTCATTTTTACAGCTTGCAAAAATGAATAGTATTAAGCTTAAGATTAGAAGATGTTTTTTCATAAGTCGATATCTATAAATTCCTGTTTTATTTTTATCCTACAGATCCTTCAAGGGTGATCTCAAGTAGTTTTTGTGCTTCTATAGCAAATTCCATAGGAAGTTTATTTAAAACTTCTTTTCCAAAACCGTTTACAATTAAAGCGATAGCTTTTTCAATATCAATTCCTCTTTGATTACAATAGAAAATTTGATCTTCTCCAATTTTACTGGTGGTTGCTTCGTGTTCTAATTGTGCAGTTTTATTTTTAATATCTATATAAGGAAAAGTATGTGCTCCACATTTATCTCCTAACAACAAGGAATCACACTCGGTAAAGTTTCTTGCATTTTCTGCATTTCTTCCAATACTTACCAATCCACGGTAGGTGTTGTGCGAATATCCGGCAGAAATTCCTTTTGAAATAATGGTACTCTTGGTGTTTTTTCCAAGGTGTTCCATTTTTGTTCCGGTATCTGCTTGTTGGTGATTATTGGTTACTGCAATGGAGTAAAATTCTCCTACAGAGTTATCTCCTTTAAGAATACAGCTTGGATATTTCCAAGTAACTGCACTTCCTGTTTCAACTTGTGTCCAGCTGATTTTTGCGTTTTTCTCACAAAGTCCGCGTTTGGTTACTAAGTTATAAACTCCTCCTTTCCCGTCTTTATCTCCAGGATACCAGTTTTGAATTGTACTGTATTTTATCTCTGCTCCTTCTAAAGCAATTAATTCTACAACTGCTGCGTGCAATTGATTTTCATCTCTCATCGGAGCGGTACATCCTTCCAAATAACTTACATAGCTATCTTTGTCAGCAATTACCAAAGTTCTTTCAAACTGTCCTGTTCCTGCTTGATTAATTCGGAAATAGGTTGATAATTCCATCGGACACTTCACTCCTTTTGGAATATAACAGAAAGAACCATCACTAAATACTGCAGAGTTTAAAGCTGCTTGGAAGTTATCTGTTTTAGGAACTACTGTTCCAATATATTTTCTTACTAATTCCGGATATTTTTGTACTGCTTCTGAAATCGGGCAGAAAATAATTCCTTTTTCTGCTAAAGTATCTTGGAAAGTGGTTGCCACAGAAGTGGAATCCATTACTACATCCATAGCTACTCCTGCCAATCTTTTTTGTTCTTCCAAAGAAATTCCCAATCTTTCAAAAGTATTGAGTAATTCCGGATCTACTTCATCTAAGCTTTTGTATTTAGGCCCTCCTTTTCCGGGAGCAGAATAATATGAAATCGCCTGGTAATCAGGCTCTTTAAAATCAAGTTTCGCCCAATCTGGCATTTCCATTTCTTGCCAAATTCTAAAAGCGTCTAAACGCCATTCTGTCAACCATTCCGGTTCATTTTTCTTTTTCGAAATCAAACGAATGGTGTCTTCATTTAACCCAGGAGGAATAGTATCTGACTCTATATCTGTATAAAATCCATATTTATATTCTTGAGTTTCCAACTCCTTCTTTAGTTCATTTTCAGTGTACTTAGCCATAATCTAAATTCTAACTTTAAGAATTGAAAAATATAAGGTTTTTCCCTATGTTTTTATCGGGTGCAAATATACGGTTTAGATTTGTGAATTCCATACAATTTAGAAGTATTCTAATTAAAGAAGGATTCAACTCAAAAATCAATCTTAACAACTGATATGCAACAACATATATTGGGATAGAAAATATTTTAAGTAAAGTTTAGCAGAAAGAAAGGGAAAGAAGAAAAAAACTAATAATATTTTTTTTGAGTTTTTCTGCATTAAATGAATTCTTTTTTGAAGAAAACATTTCATGATTTTTATCTAAAAAACAAAAAATCCATCATTTTAACTTTAAAACGATGGATTGGAGGTGGAGAATATCGGATTCGAACCGATGACCTCTTGCCTGCCAGGCAAGCGCTCTAGCCAACTGAGCTAATCCCCCTTGATTTTAGAACTGCAAAAATAACCATATTTTTGAATTTGAGTAGTGTTTTTCAGTTGAAAACTATTTTTTGATAAAGTTTATGGTTTTTTCTATGGCTTGATCAAGTGCTTCCGGAAGGGAATTTTTATCCCAAGGATGTTTTGCTCCAAAAGTATGTCCGCCTTTGGGGAGTATAAATATTTCACTATTTGTATTCCATTGGTGTAATTTTTCTGCGTCATCAATTTTTACGGTAGTATCATCTTTGGCGTGAACAATAAGATGAGACGTTTTCTTTTGACGCAAAGATTTTTTTAAATTAAAACGATTTTCATTTTCCTTATAATCCAAATAAAACTGAAAATGATGAGGAAGCTGTTGTTTTGTTCTCGAATTTTCTACATAAAAAACATCTTCTTCCTGCCAAGTTTTTAGTTTTTCTCCTTTAGGAAAAGCGCGCTCAAAATCACTTACTCCTCCCCAAGAAATCACTTTTGAAACCTGTTTGCTTTCTCCTGATTTCAACAATACAATTCCTCCGCCTCTACTGTGTCCCAAAAGATTTAAATCTTGTACATTGGCTTCGTTTACAAATTGTTTTGTAGTTAAAATCCAATCCATAACACTTTGCAAATCATCTAATTGTTTTGAGAAATTATCTTCCGCAAAAGCTTCTAAATCCGGAAAATCTATAGGGTTTTCCATAGTTCCTCCGTTGTGTGAAAAATTGAATTTTATAAAAAAGAAATTCTGTTCTGCAAATTTTTGTGCTGCTAAATTCCAAGCTCCCCAATCTTTAAAGCCTTTATACCCATGACAAAAAATAATAATGGGTTTAGGTTGATAAGTATTTTTATAAGATACATCGATTAAAATAGGCCTCGAATGCTGACCTTCAATAACAAATTCTTTTTTACTCAACATATTACTCTTCTCTTTCTTTAAAAGGAATATTCGGATTAAATATCTCTCGAATTAATGATTTTAATTCATTTTGGAATAAATCTAAGGTATTTTCATCAATTTCCGTAAGGTTTTTCCCCTTCTCTTTATCCGCATACTTAAAAGGCATAAATCCGGATTTTAAATTTTTAAAAGAAATTATTCCTGCTTGAATATTTTCTAATTTTCTTTTGCTTTGCAACATGGATGCATAACACAACACTTGAAAAGCCTGATTGTATTTGTTTTCTGTAGTCAGAAATTCAAAATCTTTTAAGTTTAAATTAGAAGTCTTTACTTTTCCTGTTTTGTAATCCACTACTCTGATTTGTTTGTGAAGCTCATCTACTCTATCTACTTTTCCTGAAATATAAATCGGAAAATCAAAATCAGGAATTTCTATTTTTTGTCTTAGGTGATCACTTTCTATATGTAAAATCTTCAGCTTTTTCTTTTTGATAATTTCTTTTTCATAACTCAAAAAATTATATAAAAACCTTTTAGCAACTTCAAAGATGATTAAGTTTTTTCCTTCTGAAAGTGGAGTTTTTTGGTATTTTTCTTTAAACTTATTTTTGACCTTTATATCGATTTTTTTTAGCATTTGATCAAGGTCTTGCTCTTCGATATTTCTTCCTTCAAAAGGTTTATAAAAATCTTCTAAAACATCGTGAACCACTGTTCCTAAAGTTCTGGCTGTTACAATTTCTTCTACCTCATCTTCTTCTTTAATTCCCAATACATAGTTTTTATAAAAATCAAGTGGATTCCTAATATAAGTGGTCAAAGCAGAAGGCGAAAATCCATATTCAGCTCTTTTTCTAAGAATTTCTAAAACTTCCGGAGTTTTTTTAATCTCTTCTTTTTCTGTTTTTTTTGTCTTAATTTTCGGATTGACTGTTTGAAAAGTTATTTGATGATTTTTTGGGCTTTCTACTTCTAATTGGGTAATAAATCTACTTTTTTCTCCGGCACCCAATCCTGAAGTTTCCGCATTGTATAGAATATAAATGTTTTTGGCTCTTTGTAATAATCTGTAAAAATGATAAGTGTAAACTGCATCTTTTTCTTTATAAGTCGGCAATCCATATTGGAATTTTAAATCATTGGGAATAAAAGAATTGGTAGATTTTCCTCCCGGTAGAATTCCTTCATTTACTGAAGTTAAAATCACTGTTTCAAAATCTAAAACTCGAGATTCCAACATTCCCATAATTTGTAGTCCATCAAAAGGAGTTCCGCTGAAATCTAAAGATTCTGTTTCTAAAATATCCTTATAAATCCGTTGAAATGACTTCATGTTTGTCAACGGATTATATTTTTTCAACAGATTGACTATTTTTTTAAACCCCTTATTGAAATGATAAAGGTATTGAATTTCCAATTCATTTTTTTCTTCTTTTTCAGGACGAAGAAGTTCTGTCAATAAAATCAGTTCAGCTATAAATTTTTCTATGTTTTCATGTTTTGTAAAACATATTTCAAGGATTTTTTGCTCTTTTTCTGTGGTGTTTAATAAAAGTTCTTCTTTTTTGACAAACACTTGGTTTTGAGAAATAATTTTTTCTCTAATTTTATAAGCTGTGTTTTTTAAACTTCTTTTTATTGTTGGATGCGTTAAAACATCTAAAACATTTTTATAATATGTTTTTTCATTTTCTTCATTTTGAATTTTAAACAGAACTTCAAAAAGTGAAGCCGGAGGGGTTTTGCTCAACGCCAATCCCATGGTGATATTGACTTTTTTTACTTTATCCGGCAAAGAATTTAAAACAGGAAAAAGCAAACCTTCTTCATTTAAAACTACTGCTGTATTTTTTAAATCTGAATTTTGTAAAATTTGTCCTACATATTTTGCTTGTCCGATGTTTTGCGGAATTCCAATAACTTGAATGTTTTTATCTTTTTGATAATTTGCAGAAGCCCACTTAAAAGTGGAATTTTCTTCTTGATAATAAGCCCAGTTTTTATATTTATTGATAAATCTTGCTGTTTGATGGTTTTTATAATTCAAAAAATGCTGATCTATATCCCAAAAAATATCTCCTCTATTTTGATTTAAAATTTCCTGAATTATCTTTTGCTCTGCATTATTAAGCGCATTAAATCCAATAAAAATAAAATGATTGTGATTAGTCTTTAAAAAGTCATTTATCAATTCAGCAGATTTTCGATAACTCAAACCTTGATAAGCTTCTTGATTTTGTAAAAGTTTTTCCACAAAATTGGCATGGTATTTTGGGAGTTTATTCCAAAAATTAAGATAATTTTTCACCAATTCTGTTTGTGGTTGAGCTACTGACCAATGTTCAATATTTTTAATTTCTCCCAAATAGTTAAAAAAAGGTTGTGTTGGAATAAGATATCTGTCGATTTCATTAAAATCATAAATCAACGTTTGCGCCCATCCATAAAAAGTTTCAAAATCTTCTTGCTCTTCTTTAGGAGTCAACTGAAGATAAGATTGATAAAACTGAAATAAGGTATTGGTATTATCCAAGTTTTTTAATCCTGAAATCTGTGTTATAAGTTCTTCAATACTTAAGACTTCAGGTGTAAATCCTTGGTAATCGGTTTGTGTTTTCAACAAGTGTTTTAAGAAGTTTCCGGCTCTTTTTCCCGGTAATATAAAAGTGGTTTTTTTCAGTTTTATATGGGTTTGTTTTAAACAATACTCCAAGACATCTTTTAAGAAACTTTGCATCATAAGAAATTCAAAATAAAAACGCCTCCCAATTTACAAATTGAGGAGGCGTTTATCAAATTATTATCTGATAAAGAATTCAGAATATTATTTCATATTTTTTTCTAAATCTTCTTTATCTTTTTTCAACATGATTTCCACACGTCTGTTTTTCTGACGTCCTTCTTCAGTTTTATTAGTTGCGATAGGGTTTTTCGGACCATAACCTTTTGAGGTTAAACGATCAGATTTAATTCCTAATTTATCAACTAAGTAATCACGAACAGATTTTGCACGCTCATTAGATAATTTCTCGTTAATTGCAGCGCTTCCTGTGCTGTCTGTAAATCCAGCTAAATGGAAATCAGCAGTAGGATATTTTTTCATTACTTCTGCAATAGATTCTAATGCGTCATAAGATTCCGGACGAATAGTTGCTTTACTTAAATCGAACTCAATAGATCTTGAGTAATCGTTAAGTTTTTTCACAACCGGTGCTTCCGGTTCTTCAGGACATCCGTTGTTAGATTCAGGCCCAGGAAGATCTGGGCAATCATCTAAGTGGTCAGGGATTCCGTCTCCGTCTCTATCAGGCCAAGGACAACCATTGTTTTCTTTTGGACCTGCTTCTTCAGGACAATCATCTAAGTGATCAGGAACTCCATCTCCGTCTGTATCAGGACATCCATCATGCTCAGGTAAACCTGGCTCTGTAGGACACTCATCTAAATGGTCCGGAACACCGTCTCCATCTGTATCAGGACATCCATCAAACTCAGGTAATCCTGGTTCGTTTGGACATTCGTCTAAGTGGTCAGGAATTCCATCTCCGTCTGTATCAGGACATCCGTTAAATTCTGGTAATCCCGGTTCATTCGGACAATCATCATATTTGTCATAAATTCCATCTCCATCTGTATCAACTCCACCAAAGGCAAATTTGATACCTGCTGAATGTTGGAAGTGATTATAGTTCGTATAATTATGGTTAAATGCACCATTATAAGTAGAACTAATAGTTAATCCAAAATGATCATTGATCCAGAAGTTAAATCCTAATCCTACAGTTCCTAAGAATTCAGCTTTTCCATCAAGCCAAGTAGAGTTAGCTCCTGCAGAAAGGTATGGGTCAAACCAACCTCCCATTTCATCATAAATTAAATGTTTGAAGCTGTATTGCAATCCTCCACCAGCAGAGTAGTAAGAGAATTTATCAACTTCTTGATCTCCAAATTTGTCAATTTTGTTGACAGACCCTTCAATTCCTACAGAGAATCCAGATCCTAAATATCTCATAAGAGATAATTTGGAAGCCGCCGGAACGTAATTCCAGTGATCTTCTAAGTCAACAAACTTGCTAAATAAGCTTCCTTGTGGAGAGCTTGCTCCAACAGGGTAAAAATCAACTACGTTTGTTTCGATACCAACCGCCCAAGGGTTATTGTTATCTTGTGCAGATACAAAAGTACTACTAAAGACAAAAACCATGAGTAATAGTATCTTGCTAAGATGTTTCATAGTGAATAAAATTAAATGTTATAATTGCAAAAATAATTTCTTTTTCGATTAATATTCCAAAAAAAATATTAAAAAGATTAAATTACGCCTTATTTAAAGTGATTTTAAGTTAAATCACCTTCAACTCCTTCCCTACTTTAGTAAATGCTGCAACTGCTTTATCAATTTGTTCACGTGTGTGAGCTGCAGAAAGTTGAACGCGAATTCTTGCTAATCCTTTTGGCACAACAGGATAGAAGAATCCTATTACATAAATTCCTTCTTCCAAGAGTTTGTCTGCCATCACTTGAGAGAGTTTAGCATCGTTTAACATTACCGGAACAATAGCTGAATTTCCATCAATAATATCAAATCCGGCTTCTAAAACTCCTTTTTTGAAATATTCTGTATTTTCTTTTACGCGTTTTTGTAGATCGCTGTTTTTATCTAATAATTCAAATACTTTTAAAGAAGCTCCTACAATAGTTGGCGCTAAAGAGTTTGAGAATAAATAAGGTCTTGAGCGCTGACGAAGCATCTCAATTATTTCTTTTTTTCCTGTGGTAAATCCACCCATAGCCCCACCAAGTGCTTTTCCTAAAGTTCCGGTGATAAGGTCAACTCTACCCATCACATTTTTTTCTTCGATGGTTCCTCTTCCGGTTTCTCCCATAAATCCGGCTGCATGACAATCATCAACCATTACAAGAGCATCATATTTATCAGCTAAATCACAGATTTCGTCTAAAGGAGCCATCAATCCATCCATAGAGAAAACACCATCTGTAACAATCAACTTAAAGCGAGCATTATTTTTATCTGCTTCTTTTAGCTGTGCTTCCAAATCGGCCATATTTCCATTTTCATAGCGATAACGAGCAGCTTTACACAATCTTACCCCGTCAATAATAGATGCGTGGTTTAGAGAATCTGAAATAATAGCATCTTCTTGAGTTAATAATGGTTGAAAAATTCCACCGTTTGCATCAAAAGCTGCAGCATATAAAATCGTGTCTTCCGTTTCGTGGAATTCAGCGATTTTTCTTTCTAATTCTTTGTGAATATCTTGAGTTCCGCAAATAAATCTTACACTGCTCATTCCATATCCATGAGAATCTAATGTGTCTTTTGCAGCTTGCACAACTTCAGGGTGTGATGAAAGTCCTAAGTAATTGTTTGCACAAAAGTTAAGCACTTTTTCTCCTGTGCTGATTTCTATTTCTGCTCCTTGCACAGAAGTGATGATGCGTTCTTCTTTATAAAGTCCATCATCTTTAATGTTTTGTAATTCTTCTTCTAAATGTTTTTTAAATTTTTCACTATACATATTACGTAAATTATTTTCGGTTTTTTATTATTAATTATTTCATTTTCTGTCGAAAAAATATTTTCAAAAATACAACATTTTAAATTGGTTTAAGAAACTCGATAAAGACGGATTTCTTCCTCAATATAAACCAATAGTTTTTCTTGTATTTGATAATTCATTTTTTCTAATGCATTTGCATAAGTATTTATTTGTTTTTCATGAGTTGGATTATAATTTCCTGTTTTATAATCTATTATCACTGCATTTTTATCTTTTATGCAAAGTCTATCCAATCTTTTGTATTCTCGTTGAATTAAAATTTCTTTTTCTGTAAAAATTTCATATTCTTTTGAAAAATACGGTTTTAACTCCGGATGAAATACTATGTTTTTTATCTTTTCAACATAATCTTCATATTCTTCGCTTAAGATTTCTCCTGCCAAAACTGCTTCTTCAAGAACTTTATTGATGTCTTCTGCTGTAAATATTTTTTGCAGCAAATTATGAATCAGTTTTCCTTTTTCTATAGCTTTTTCTTGAATGCTTCCCCAAATCATTCCGGGAGTGGTGATTACTGCTATTCCATGTTTTTCCGGAGCAGAAGAAATAAAATTTTCCAGCTTCAGCTGATCTGTTTGTTTTTCTTTACTTTTTTTCAATAAAGGCAATTTTCCAAAATGATATTGAAGTTGATCTTTTTGCCAAAGATTTTTTGACTTTAAATAATGTATTAATAATCCGGAAAAAAGATTTGATTTTTCATTTCCATTTTTATCTACCTCATATTTTGACAAGATATAAAGTTGTTTTTCTGCTCTTGTCATAGCCACATAAAACACATTAAAAACATCTAATTCTTTCTGAATTAATAAATCTTGATAAACCGCAGCGGTATTTTCACTCAGCTTTTCTAATTCCTGACTTGCTTTTAAATAAGTGATTGGAATTTTACTTTCTTCAAGGTTTACCCAAACTTTATCTTTACTGGTGTCGTCAATTTTTTCATTGGCAAAAGGATAAATCACAATCGGAAATTCTAACCCTTTGGCTTTATGAATTGTCATAATTTGCACCGCATTATTTCCTTCCGGAAGGGTGATGCTCAACTTGTCTTTTTTGATTTCCCACAAAGTTAAGAAACCGGTTAATCCACCGCTGTGTTTTTCGGTATAATCAAAAACAAAATCCAAGAAAAATTGAAGATAAGCATCAGCTGTTTTTTCTAATTTAAAAGAACGCAAACTGTATTCTATTGCATCATAAAATGGCAAAGCTTGAAATTTATTTAATTCAAAATGAATATCTAAAGATTTTAAGCTTTTAAAGAAATCCTTTTCTGTTAAGTTTAATTTGGAATACAGAAAACTGAAAATATCTTCTTCGACTTTAAAGTGTTTATACAGAAAATTTAAAAGTTCAAACTTTAAAGTTTTATCTGTCGGATTTAAAGAAAAATTCATCAAAGCTATTAAAAACTGAATTTCATCAGATTTTTCTAACAACAGCGTTTCTGAAGAAGTAATTGGAATATTATTTTCACTTAAAAAATCTGCAATTACTACACCTTCATCTTTTTTTCTCACTAAAATACAAATCTCTTCATATTCATGGTTTTTAGATTTTAAGTTGTTGATAATCTCCAAGATTTTTTCCGGATAAATTTCATTTTCTTCCGTTTTATTTTTTGCTTCTATGAAATTTATTTCTACATATCCTCCTTCATTTTTGGCTATTTTTTGCTCAGCATTTTTAAATAATTCTTTATAAGGTTGATATTTTATAAATTCAGCAGAAGTTTTAAAAAACTCATTATTAAATTCAACAACTTCTTTTAAGCTTCTATAATTAAAAGGAAGTTTTTCTCTAAATTTTTCTCTGTTAAACGGATTTTCCTCTGCGTTTAAATCCATGAATTGTTCTGCTTTTCCTCCTCTCCATCTATAAATAGATTGTTTTGCGTCTCCTACTAAAGTCAACTGTCCTTTTTCTGCAGCTAAACTATTTTCTATTAAAGGCATCAAGTTTTTCCATTGTAAAACAGAAGTATCTTGAAATTCATCTATATAATAAATGTGATAACGCTCGCCTAAACGTTCATAAATAAAAGGAGCAGGTTCGTTTTTAATGCTTTCATAAATCCTTTTATTAAAATCTGAAATCAGCAATAAATTTCGTTCTTCTTTAATAGCATTTACTTCTTTTTGAATGGCTGTTAATAAAGATAAAGACGGATTTACTTTTACAATTCTTTTGTAAAGTTTAATTTCAAGTATAGCTTTTAGGGTTTGAAAATACAGCTGAGCAATTTGTGGTAAAATCTGATCAATAGTTTGTTTTATTTCCGGGCTTTCAGCTTTTTTATAATGTTTTCCATATTCTGGATTGTCTATATTTTCAGCCCATGCAGGTGTTTTTAGGGGAGGAATATTCTTAAGATTTTTCTGTTGAAGTTTTTTAAAATAATTAGGAATAGATCCTCTCATAAAATTTTTAGGATTTACTCCATTTGCTTGAATTAATGCAAAAAAATCTTCTGCTTTTTCTACACAAAAATTAATTTTGCTTTCTATTTTTTTGTATAATTCTTTTGTAAAATCAGCAAAATCTTTGGTAGAAATATTTTCTAATTGAGTAGTAAATTCAAGGTGGTTATCATTTACTAAAAGCTTTGCGATTTCATTTAAATCATAAGCAATATCCCAACTTCTGTCATCATCTGCTTTTGAAAGTGCAAAATCAATCATTGCTTTTGTCAGTTCTTTTTCTTCTTTTTTTCCGGCTTTGGCAATCACACGATCCACTGCTTCATTCAAGATTTCTTCGGTGTCCAGCTGAACTTCAAAATTTATGGGAATATTTAAATCTTTGGCAAAAGTTCGTAAAATACGATGCGTAAAACTATCTATGGTAGAAACTTCAAAAGCAGCATAATTATGTAAAATACTTTTGAGAATTATCGCTGATTTTTCTTGAATTTCTACTTTGGTTAATTTTGTTTTGTCTTGAACAGCACTAAAAAGATCTAAATGATTTTCAGGAATTGGATTTGCAGAAAAAGCTTTTAAACTTTCAAGAATTCTGTTTTTCATTTCTGCCACAGCTTTATTGGTAAAAGTAAGTGCCAAAATATGTTTATAAGCTGTGATATTAGGCGAAAGCAGTAAAGTTGAAATATAATTTCTGACTAAGGTAAAAGTTTTTCCTGAACCTGCAGAAGCATCATAAATGATAAAAGAAGGTTGTTTTTCCACAAATGTGTTTTTTAAAGCTGATTTATAAATTTATGATTTTAATCCTGTTGTGTTTTAGCTCAATATGATTTTCATTTTCTAATTTTTTCAACAATCTGGAAATTACCACTCTTGAAGAGTTAAGATTTTTAGCAATTTCTTGATGTGTGATTTTAATTTCATTTTTATTGTTGATTTCTTGTTTATTCTTTAAAAATATTTTTAAACGCTCATCAAGTTTAGAAAACGCAATAATATCAATGGTTTCAAAAGCATCCATCAGTTGTTTGTGATAACTTTTCATCACAAAATCTCTCCAGCTTTTATATTTACTCGACCATTGTTCTATTTTTTGCACCGGCACAACAATCATTTCTACTTCTGTTTCTGTCATTGCTCTAATTTGACTTTTTGTATGACCAATACAGCAAGACAAAGCCATGGCGCAAGTTTCTCCGGGGTGTAAAAAATACAATAAAAGTTCATTTCCTTCTTCATCAATTCTGATGATTTTTACTGTTCCTGAAATTACTAAAGGAACAGATCTGATGTAAGTTCCAGATTCTATCAAGGTGGCTTCTGAAGGCGTTTTTCTGTATTCTCCTACTTCTTCAATTTCTTGAAGTAATTCCGGTTCAAAATGATCTCGATAGAGATTTTGAAATGTTTTGTCCATGGTTTTATTATTAGTGAAAAAGCGTTTTTGAAAACGAAAAATTCTTTCTCAAAAATATAAAATTGTTTTCTTTAAAAGTATTCTTTTAATAAAATTCAATTTTCATCATACAATAAAATCCAATCATTATGGCCAAAATAATTCCACTTTGCTTCCGCCATATCTACCTCCGGATCGATGAGTAGTTTTGCGTCATGACCATTTACTCTGGTATAAGCTTTAACATAAACAGCGATATCTTTTCCTTTTTCAGCGTATTCTTTTTTTAAGTGTTGAGCAAATTGCCAAATAATATCAGGTTTTGTGGCCGTTGCTGTAATTTGTCTTGAAGTGAGATAATCTTTTTTATCGATAATTTTTTCTTTTCCTGTTTTTTTATCCACGATTTTAAAAGTGCTGTATCCTCCTCTGTTTCGTAGCATCATTCGCCAACTCATTCTGTGTCCTTCTTCTGTCCATAAAACATCTCCTTTGATAAACCAATGCCTGAGCGGAAGAAATAATTGCACAGCAAACCAAATGAATAAAAAATAAATTAAAGTGTTTTTATATTTTGGCAAGTGAATTTCTCCTTGATCATAAAAATCTTTTTGTTTAAAAAATATTTGTTGTAAAGTTTTCGGTGGAAAAAAGAAAAGAAATAATCCTATTCCCAAATAGGGGAAAATTCCAATTTGAAAAACTACACTATTAAACAAGTGAAAGAAAACCGCTGCGATAAAAGCAAATTTTCTTGTTTTTTTCCATAGCATTAAAGGAACAATCAGAAAATCAAAGAAAATTCCGAAATAAACTATACTCCAAATCACCCATTTTTGTTGAAGTATAGATCCTATCAAAAAATAATCTGATTTACTTCTCATCAAGTTTGTGGCTACTGTCCCGTCTAACCAATCAGGATATAGTTTTGCTATTGCAGCAAAAGTGTAAAAAACTCCCATTTGAAGAATAAATACAATGGGAACCCAATTGGGCATGGAATTGCTTTTTAATTCCGGATTTTTTTTAGCATCGATAGAAAAATATCGATTTGCCGGAACAATCATCATAAAAACACAAAGTAAAATCAGTAAATAATAATGATTATTATATCCTGTTTTTTGCATGAGATAGGTATAAAGCCACATTACAGTAAACATGGTTATAGAAATCCTGTATTTATAGCCCAACATTACACCCAATCCGAAAATTCCCATCAAGATAAAAAAGAGATACATCCAAATTCCGGGCAGCGGTTGGATAAAATCAAAACCAATAAAGTTAAAAGTGAATTTTGCGGGAAGAATTCTATTTTTCACATATCCTGTAAAAATTGATCCCCAAGATTGCGCCACAATTAAAAATCCGAAAATTATTCGAAAAACAATAAGTGCGGAATTGTCAATTCTTTTAAAAATCCACTGATTCAACATTTTTTATTTCATCTTAAATTTTTGAAGATATTTTTTTGTGAATATTTCATCTTCTTTCATCGCTGTGATTAATTCTGTTGTATTTGCAAATTTTTTCTCATCACGAATACGTTTTAAAAGATGAATTTGCAATGTTTTCCCATAAAGATCAGCATCTAAGTCAAAGAAAAAAGTTTCTATGGTTTGCTCCATTCCTCCAACTGTTGGATTGGTTCCGATATTCATCATTCCAAAATACTCTTTTTCTTCAATTTTTGATTTTACAATATATACCCCTTGTTTCGGAATGAGTTTATATTTTTCTTCAATAAATAAATTAGCTGTTGGATAACCTAATTTTTTTCCTAATTGTCTTCCTTTTACTACTTCTCCGGTTAACATAAAAGGTTTCCCCAAATAACGATTTGCTTTTTCTATATTTCCATTTTTTAAAGCTTTTCTAATTTTGGTAGAGCTCACACTTACATCATCAATATCTTGTTTAGAGATTTCTTCTACTTCAAAATCATACTTTTCACCAAACTTTTTTAAATCTTCAATATCTGCGGTTCTATTTTTCCCGAAATGATGATCATAGCCAATAATTACGCGTTTTGCATTTAGTTTTCCTTTTAAGATTTTTTCAATATATTCTTGTGCATGCAAACGCGAAAATTCTTTTGAAAAAGGATAAACAATTAAATTATCTATTCCTGAATTTTTTAATATTTCTATGCGTTCAGCAATGGTATTAATCAACTTTAAATCTACATTTTGTTGTAAAACCATTCTGGGATGAGGAAAAAAAGTCAAGATAGTAGATTCTAAATTTCTCTGTTTTGCAGCATCCACTAATCTTTCTATTATTTTTTGATGTCCAATATGCACCCCATCAAAAGTTCCTATGGTGATAGCAGTAGGATTTTTTAACGATATTTCAGTTTTATTTATGCTAAAATTCATTTTAGAATTAAAAAAGTGTGTAAAATTGTTAACTTTGGTAAAAATAATAATCTTATGCGTACAAATTTAAAGCAACTTATTACTCTTTTGCTGTTTTTTGTCTTTTTTTCAGGACTTACAGCACAAAATAATTATTGGACACTGATAAAAGAAGGAGATGTCCGAGAAAAAGAAAAATTAGACAGAAATACCACTCCGGAAAATTATCAATTATATAGGTTGAATTTAGAAGCTTTTAAACAAGAACTTGAAAATGCTCCCGTACGCGGAAAAATTCAAGGAAAATCTTCACATGTTATTTTATTTCCTACTCCTGAAGGAGAAATGCAACAATATAGAGTAACAGAATCCCCTATTATGCCTGAAGGTTTGTCTTCAAGATACGCAAATATCAAAACTTACAGCGCTGTTGGAATTGATGATCCTACAGCTACCATGCGTTTCAGTATTACACAATTCGGCTTGCATAATATGTTAATGTCCGGTAGAGATGGGCAAAGTTTTATTGATCCTTACACCACAGATTTAGAGGATTATATTGTTTATTATAAAAGAAATCTTCCTGCTGATAAGCGTGAATTCAATTGTTATACAGAAGAAGGGCATATAGAAGCTCCTGAAGCTAATTTTGACGGAAAACCAAAAGCTTTAAGCACTGATGATTCCACTTTAAGAACCTATCGTTTAGCACTTTCTGCCCATAAAGACTATGGAGATGTTTTTGCTGCTGATTCAGAAGAAGGAGAAGAAAAAGCAGATATTATGGCACAAATGGTAATTGCCATAAATCGTGTAAATGAAATTTATGAAAGAGATTTAGGAATCACTTTAGAATTTGTTGAAAATAATGATGATTTAATATTCCACTCCGGAATTTCTGAAAATCCTTGGCAAGGATCTGATGGCGTTTGGGATTATATGATGGGAACTTTTAATGATAAAACCCAAGAAGTTCACGATGAAATTATTGGTGATGAAAACTATGATGTTGGACACAACTTTAATACCTCTGAAGGAGGAAATGCAGGTTGTTTAACTTGTGTTTGCAGCTCCGGAGAAAAAGGAAGTGCGTACACCGGATTACCAAATCCACTTGGAGATGCTTTTTATGTTGATTTTGTTGCTCACGAATTTGGCCATCAATTTGGAGGGTGGCACGTGATGAACACTTGCAGCAGAAGTGGGAGTGGACAAACAGAGGTTGAACCTGCCAGTGGAAGCACTATAATGGGATATGCTGGGTACTGTGAAATAAATATTCAATACCAAAGTGATTCTCATTTTAATTATGTAAACATCAGAGATATTTCTGCTAATATTCAAGATGGTTCCAGCAGTGCTTGTCCTGAATTAATAGAAATTGAAAATCAACTACCAACTGCTGATGCCGGAGAAGATTATACTATTCCTAAATCAACTGCTTTTGTATTGGTTGGAGAAGGAAGCGACCCTGATGGTGAAGAAGAAACGCTAACTTATGAATGGGCACAAAATGATCCGGAACAAGCTTACACCAACGGACCTTTAAATTCTGAATTGACCAGCGGAGCTATCTATAGATCATATACCCCGAAAGAAACTCCTGAGCGTTATTTTCCAGAAATCAACCAAGTCTTGGCAGGAAACTTAACCCCGGCCTGGGAAATGACTCCTGCTGTGGGTCGTGAATTAAATTTCTCTTTTGTGGTAAGAGATAACGGAAGTGGTTTTGCTGATGCTATTGGACAAACAGCTTCAGATGTAATGAAAATTACTGTTGATGGAGATGCTGGACCTTTTGAGGTCACTTCTCAAAATGACTCAGATTTAGAAGTAGAATTTAATGCAACAGAAGAAATCACTTGGGAGGTTGCCAACACCGACAATCAAGATATCAATGCACAAGAAGTAGATATTTTCTTGTCTGTTGACGGCGGTGATTTTGATATTGTTTTGGCTGAAGGCGTTCCAAATAATGGATCAGCAGAAATCACAATTCCTGAAATTGAAACCACTAATGCAAGAATTATGGTGAAAGCAAGTGATAATGTTTTCTTTGCTGTAAATCAGAAAAAATTTACCATTACAGATGAATTAAGTGTAGAGAAAAATGAACTTGATAAACTCACTTTTTATCCTAACCCAAGCGATGGAAACTTTACAGTAAGCTTTAATCCTGTTTATGGAGACGAAGTAAATATTGAAGTTTATAGTTTAGAAGGAAAACTTGTTTTCAATCAGAACTTTGAAGGAGGAGCTAATTTTGAAAAAGAAATAAACTTAAAAAGTGCAAATGCAGGATTATATATTCTTCGTGTAAAAAATGGAAGTCATACAGTAAATAAAAAATTAATTATTCACTAATAATTTTTCAACAAAATAAGAAAGCCTTGCAGTGAAATTTGCAAGGCTTTTTTTATTGTCCGTTAAAAAAATTCATTGTTCTTTCTAATCCTATAGTTCCAAAGGATTTAATAGCTTCAACAGATTTTTCCATTCTTTCTTTCAAAGCTTCTCTTTCCTCTGTATTCCATTCTCCCAAAACAAAATCCACTTGTCTTCCTCGAGAATAATCTGCTCCGATTCCAAAACGAAAACGCGGATATTTAGAAGTATTCAAAACTGCTTGTATATCTTTTAATCCATTATGTCCGCCATCGCTTCCTCTTGCTTTTATGCGAATTTCTCCAAAAGGAATATTGACATCATCTACAAGCACCAATAAATTTTCTGAAGAAATTTTTTCTTCATCCAACCAATACCTCACTGCTTTTCCGCTGAGATTCATCATAGTGTTGGGTTTTATCAGAATAAAAGTTCTCCCTTTAAACTTATATTCTGCTCGATCAGCCAAACGCTCTGTTTCAAAAGAAATATTTTCTTTTTTTGCTAAATGATCTAAGATTTTAAAACCGATATTATGTCGAGTTTCTTCATATTTTTCGCCAATATTTCCTAAACCAACTATCAAAAACTTTCTCATATTAATTTATTTTTCGATAAAATTATATTTAAAAAAATAAAGCATCCGTTTTTAGCGGATGCTTTTTTATGATAAAACTCAAAAGAGTTTAGTTTTCTTCTTCAGAAGCTTCTTCTGTCTCTTCTGCTTCTTCTGTTTGTTCAGTTGCCGGCACTTCCGCATCTTCTTCTTCAACATCAGCTTCAAGTGCTTCAAGGTCTCTTGGAGCATTAACCATACAAATTACCTCGTCATCATCGTGAAGAATTTCGTATTTATCACTTGCTGCTTCCGTTACATATAGGTTATCACCAATTTCAAGTTTACTAATATCTACCTCGATATAATCCGGCAAATCACTAACCAATCCACGAACATCCATTCTTCTTAAGTTCGTTAAGAATAAACCTCCACTCTTCACACCAATTGGCTGACCAACTGTTTGAACAGGGATTGTCATTGTAATCGGCTCTTCATCATCAAACTGATAGAAGTCCATATGAAGGATGCTATCTGTAACCGGATGAAATTGAATGTCTTGAAGAACAGCATTAATTGTTTTTTCTCCAAGCTTTAACTTAACGGTATGAACGTCAGAGGTATAAACTAAAGGTTCAAAATCGATTTCTGATGCTGAGAAATGTATTACATTGTCATGTCCTCCGTATAATACGCAAGGAACCTGTCCAGCATCGCGTAAGGCTCTTGTTGCTTTTTTACCTACGCTTTCTCTTTTAGATCCATTGATCGTAATTGACTTCATTCTAAAATATTTAGATTAAAATTTATAATTATTTCCTCATTTTTCTCCTTGAGGAAGAAGGAGTATTACATTAAAAATTTAACACTGATGGATTCGTGTTCATGAACTCTTTTCATCACATCAGCAAATAAAGGTGCGCAAGATACAACTTTAATTTTATTTGACTGCTTTTTAAGTGGAATAGAATCTGTTACAATCAATTCTTGTAATTTGGATTTCTCCAATCTTTCATAAGCATTTCCGGAAAGTACAGGATGCGTACAAATAGCACGCACGCTTTTGGCTCCTCTATCCATCATTAAATCTGCTGCTCTGGTCAGGGTTCCGGCGGTATCTACCATATCATCCACAATGATGACATCTTTATTTTCTACCTTTCCTATTAATTCCATATGCGAAATCACATTGGCTTGCTCTCGTTGTTTATAGCAAATTACCACATCACTTCCCAATTCTTTGGAATAGGCATAAGCTCTTTTAGAACCGCCCATATCCGGAGAAGCCATAGTTAGATCTGATAAGTTTAACTTTCTTAGATGCGGTAAAAATATGGTTGAAGCATACAAATGATCTACAGGAACTTCAAAAAAGCCTTGAATTTGATCAGCGTGCAAATCCATTGTAATAATTCTTGTAGCTCCTGCTGTTTCCAGCATTTTTGCCATAAGCTTAGCAGCAATTGGTACACGAGGCTTGTCTTTTCGATCTTGACGAGCCCATCCAAAATAAGGGATTACAGCATTTATATGCAATGCTGAAGCGCGTTTTGCCGCATCGAGCATCAACAGCATTTCCATTAAATTTTCACTACTCGGAAAAGTAGAACCAATTATAAAAACACGAGCTCCGCGCAGAGATTCTTCAAAAGAAGGCTGGAATTCTCCGTCGCTATACCTTGAAATAATTACGTTTCCTAATTCAACTCCGTATGATTTTGCGATTTTTTCAGCCAAATCTTTGCTTTGTGTACAAGAAAAGATTTTGACTTTGGACATCTGTGGTGAAGACATTGTGAGTTTTTTATGTTGTCTATTTATAATAGATTGCAAAGGTATAAATTAATTTAGTTTATGTTGAATATTATTTTGCATAAATCATTAATTAATAAAAAATATTATTTACTTTTGCCTCGCATTTACAAATTTGCTCGAGTGGCGGAATTGGTAGACGCGTTGGATTCAAAATCCAATATCTTCACCGATGTGTGGGTTCGATTCCCACCTCGAGTACTAAATCAAACGCTAACTGGTTGATTTCCAATAAATTGACTTTTTAGCGTTTTGTTTTTTATACGATTACTCATACTTTTCTTCTAAAAACTTACATCCAAGCTTTTGTAGAACTTTCAATTTTGTACAACATATAGTTGAGGTCTTTTAGAAAATCTGTTGACATTGCCCGCATTTTTAAACCTCCGCCGGCGGTATGAAAAGTTATATTATAAAGTCCTCTTCGCTTATACCAAAAAGGTTGTTGAACACTGATGCCTTCCATTTTAAACAATTCTATGATTTCAGTTTTTTGCGTCCATAACCCTTGATTTATCACTAAAAAATCTTCTGAAATACTGAGCTTTATTGTTTTGTAAAGAAAATATTGATAAGGCAATAACACCAATAAAATTATTGCTGTAATAATAGATAGTCCTATTATGTTTTTTAAATCATACATCAAGTAATTTAAAATCCAAACTGCTAAAATTCCCAATCCGATTAAAATATATCTTCTGTTAATCCACACTAAATGTGGTGTTATGTGTTTAGATTGAACAGATAAATTTTTGGTATATAAAAATGATTTCACTTTTTCTAAAATCTCAATTCCCAATCCCGGAGTAATGATTTTACTTTTTCCTAAATCATTTTGACTGCTCGCCAAGAAAAACTGAGCTTCAAATAAATTTAATTTCTTTTGAATAGGGTTGGTTATTATTTTTAAAACCTGAAGTCGTTTAGCTTGAAAAGAAACTTTTGTGTTGGTTTTTAATCCCATTTCTATTTCCAAGTTTTTCGGATTTTGCTTGAGATTTAAATTAAAATGACGAATTACTACTTCTCCAATAGTGACTAAAATACTCAGCAGAAAAATAAAGGAAATAGAAAACAGTAAAATCAATAAATCTCCGGAAACATTTTCATAAAAATTATCAAATTCATTTTCTGTGGGCAGATAAGAACTAAAATAACTTTCCACTTGATTATAAATAGAAGAAGCAAACACAAAAATCAATAAAAATCCTCTGAGATAACTTCGGGTTAATCCGATTTTTATCAAGGTAAACAAACTGACTTGATATTTCCAAAATTCTTTGGATGTAGAGGAAGTTTTTTCTGCTGTATTTTCCGTGGAACTCTCCTCCTCTTCAAAGGATTCATTTTTAAGATGGGTTAATATTTCTGCTATTTTTTTAGCCTCTTTTTCTTGTAGAGCATGAATATGAATTTCATCTTTTTTACTTCCGGCAGTATCGATATTTAATCCGTAAACTTTTATTAAGCGTTGAAGAATAGAGCGTTTTAAATCTACTTGTTGAATTTTATCAAAAGGAATTCTAATCGATTCCGAAGAAAAAACTCCTTTTTCTAAAACAAACTTTTGGTCTTTATAATCTATATAAAAAGTAAAATTTCGATAATAAAAGAAGCTGTAAATCACTCCTAAAACTCCCAAAACAGGTAAAGCTAAAAAGCTGTAAAATCGAACTTCTTCAGAACTGCTTACAAAAGCCAAAACCAAAAACGGCCAAAAAGCTCTTATAAATCTATAAGAAGATTTGAAAAATATCAATAAAACTCCTGAAACCTCTTGTTTTTTAGGCTGTTGAAATTCTTGTTCAAGCATTTTCAGAAACTTTTTGTGATAAAGTCTGATTTAATTGTACAGCAAGGTCAGGGAATAATCCCGGAATGTGCATATCGCTTCCGGTTCCTCCGGCGGTGTAAATTTTCAAAGAAGAAATTCCGAATATTTTATCTAAAAAAGAACGATTTATCGCTGAATGTTGAATTCTATTAAAAGGAATGATAGTTATTTTTGAAGAAATATATCCACTTCTAAACAAAATATCTTTTTCGCGAATGGCAAATCCATAAAATTGCTGCTTCAATATAATATCTATCAAACGAATCAGCAGAAATAAAGCAATTACTCCTATTCCTATAAAAGTAAATGCGCTGAATTCTTCTTTCACAAAAAAGAAAGCTCCTATACCGGCAGAAAATAAAACGGTTAAGATAATCCATTGTAAAATGGATTTGGTTCTTAATTTTAAAGATACTTTTTGAAAATCAACTTTCTCAAACTGAGGTAAATCAGAAAACTTCAATTGTTGATTTGAAAAATCTTCCCGCATTTTTAGTTCGTTTAAAACAGCTAACGAATATACGGAAAAAGTAATAGAGGAAAACTTCTAATTTTTAAAAATCTTATATTTTCAATCTATTGTCACCATTTATTTCCCGCTCAAATTCCGGAAACCTAAACTCAAAACTTTTTATTTCAATTTTTATCCGTACTTTTGTTTATTCTTATGTTTTGAAAACTAACCGATTCAGCTTATGAAAGGTCCTTTATTTTATTCAAAAATCCTCTTGTTTGGAGAATATGGAATCATTAAAGATTCTAAAGGTTTGTCCATTCCTTACAACTCTTATAATGGAGCGCTTCAAATTGATGAGGAATTATCAGAAGAGCATCAAAAATCAAATGCTGGTTTAAAACGTTTTGCAGATTATTTAGCAAAATTGGATTCTGATCAAATGATTGAGGTTTCTTTTGACATTAAACGTATGTATAAAGATATTGAAAAAGGACTTTATTTTGATAGCAGCATTCCGCAAGGTTATGGAATTGGCAGTAGCGGTGCTTTGGTGGCAGCGGTTTACGATAAATATGCGCAACATAAAATCACGGTTTTAGAAAATTTAACTCGCGAAAAACTTTTAAAACTTAAAAGTATTTTTGCCGAAATGGAAAGTTTTTTCCACGGACAATCCTCCGGTTTGGATCCTTTAAACAGTTATTTGAGTTTGCCGATTTTGATCAATTCTAAAGAACATATCGAAATGGCGGGAATTCCGCTGCAAACAAAATCCGGAAAAGGAGGCGTTTTCTTATTAGATAGTGGAAGTGTTGGCGAAACTGCTCCTTTGGTAAATCTTTTTATGGAAAACCTGAAACAAGAAGGTTTTCGAAAAATGTTGAAAGACAAATTTGTAAAGCACACCGATGCTTGTGTGGAAGATTTCTTGAAGGGAGATGTAAAATCTTTGTTTGGAAACTTAAAACAGCTTTCTCATACGGTTTTAAACAATTTTAAACCTATGATTCCCAAACAGTTTCACCAATTATGGAAAAAAGGAATTGAAAGCAATGCATATTACCTCAAACTTTGTGGTTCCGGTGGTGGTGGTTATATTTTAGGGTTTACCCAAGATATGGAAAAAGCCAAAGCTGCCCTCAAAGATTATAAGCTTGAGGTGGTTTATAATTTCTAAAAGTTAATACTTCTGATGTTATCAAGAAAAAACAAGCTCTTTTTGCTAAAATTAATGAGTTTGTTTTCTGTGGTGCGCGGCTACAACATCGCAATTCTTGTTTTGGCGCAATATTTGGCGGCAATTTATATTTTTGCGCCACAACGCCAAACCTCAACCGTTTTATTTGATCCTTATTTATTTTTAATTGTTTTAGCTTCTGCGTTATCTATTGCTTCAGGATATATTATCAACAATTTTTATGATGCTGAAAAAGATTTGATCAATCGGCCGCACAAAAGTATTTTAGATAATTATATCAGTCAACGGTCTAAATTAACCACTTATTTTCTGCTTAATTTTTCTGCAGTTATTCTTGCCAGTGCCGTGTCTTTTAGAGCGGTAGCTTTTTTTGCGGTTTATATATTTCTGTTGTGGTTTTATTCGCACAAATTGAAAAAAATTCCTTTGTTAGGAAACATCACCGCAGCTTCTTTAGCTATTTTTCCTTTTTTCGGAATTTTTATTTATTACAAAAACTTCGATTGGATAATTTTTGTGCACGCTACTTTTTTAATGTTGATTTTAGTAATCAGAGAATTGGTAAAAGATTTAGAAAACATCAAAGGAGATTTTACACAAAACTACCCTACTATTCCGGTGGTTTATGGAGAAAAAGCAACTAAAATTATTATTAGTTTGGCTTTTTTGCTGACCATTGTTCCGGTGTATTTCCTCTTATCAGACAGGATGGAAGTGGGGTATATGTTTTATTATTTTATGTTGAGTTTTGTCTTATTGACAATTTTCTTAATCCTGCTTTGGCAGTCTAAATCTCAACTGCATTATCGACTTTTACATCTCTTATTAAGATTGATTTTGGTATTGGGTGTTTTCAGTATTATCTTGATTAATATAGATCATTTTTTAGAAAAGATTTCTTCTTATTTTTAATCATAAATAAACCTTCAGCAATTATTTTAATCATTACTGAAGGTTTATTTTTTTTAATGATCATGCCCGCCCAATCCTTTTTGTGCTTCTGCTAATAAATAATACGCATTATTATAAGCAAACAGAGTGTTTTTAGGAATTTCTCTTAAAAACTGAATTGAGACCCAATCTTCATCTGTTGGATTTATTTTCACTTCTTCAGCAGAAAACTCCCAATCTCCTTGTGGATTTTCCACTCCTATAAAAGCATAATTTTTATCTTCTACTTCTACTATAGCAGATTCCGGTAAAGCGATTACAGGTTTTTTCTCTTTTCTGATTTTGGCTTTTACAAAAGTTCCGGGAAAAAGATTAAAGTCCGTATTTTCTATTTTTGCTAACACTTGAATTGTTTTAGAAGTAGAATTGAAAGCTTTTCCTACAGCATACACTACAGCTTCTACTTCTTGCTCAGCTGCAGAAAGAAGTTTTAAACTTACTTCTTGTCCTGCTGAAATCTGAGCAGCTTCTTTTTCATAAACTTTTAATTCAGCATAAATATCTTTAGGGTTTATCAATTCAAACATCGCAGTTTGTGGTTCGATGAATTGTCCGGTTCTGATATTGATTTCTTGAATAAATCCATTTATAGGACTAACCACCGGGATTTCTTCATGAATTTTTCCGTTTGCTATAGATTTAGGATTTAAATTTAATAATCGAAGTTTTGCTTCTAATCCTTTGGATTGTTCTTTTGCAGAAGTATATTTCTCTTTTGCTTGTTGAAAAATCATTCCGGCAGCTACACCTTCTTCATACAGTTTTTTTTGTCTGTTGAATTCTTTTTCTAAATAATTGAGTTCATTTTTTACTTTGCTGTATTCCGTTTGTAAGCTGATTAAATCCGGATGAGAAAGATAAGCCAAGACTTGATTTTCTTTAACTTCTTCTCCTTCTCCAACAGTTATTTTACGGATGTTTGCTCCCAAAATACTGGTGATTATTGCTTGATTTTGAGGCGGAACTTTTAAAGTTCCGTTTACTTCTACGGCAGCTCCCAAATTTCGTTGTTTTAACGTATCTGTTTTAATGGCTAAAGCTGCTGCTTGAACAGCAGAAATATGAATATTCTCTAATACTTCTGTATGATTTTCTTCTTCATGATGCTCATTTTCTGCTTTGTTTTCTTGACAAGAAACTAAAAGAAAAAGAGGAATTATAATATAAATTAATGATTTCATGATTTTCTAATTAATTGTTTTCAAAATATTGTGTTGCTATAACTGCTAATAGGTAATTCTCTAAGCTTTCTAATGCTGCTAATCTGGTTTGAACAGCTTGAGAAAGAATTTGGCTGAAAGTTGTTTGCCCAATAGCTCCTTCTTGATAAGCCAATAAAGCACCTTCTTCTTGTTCTATTGCTAAAGGCAATGCTTCTTCTTTATAAAAAGAATAAGCTTTTTTCCATTTTTCTAAATCTCGAATTGTTTTTTGATATTCTACTTCTAAGCTTTTTCTTTTAAAATTTTCTTCATTTTCAACTATTTCTTGAGCAATGAATTTTTTACGTTTTTCAGCTTTAGAATTCCCTGAAAATAAAGGAACAGAAACCCCGGCTTGGTAAGAGAAATATCCATTATCTCCTGCTAATCTTTGTATTCCGTATTCCACATTAAATTTGGGTAATCGCTCCGATCTGGATTGTTGATATTCTGCTTTTACTTGAGCAATTTTTGTTTCTATTTTTCTTAACTCAGGGTGATTTTCTATAGAAATATTTGGTGTTATTTCTTCTAAAAAATGTAATTCTGAAGAAACTTCATATCTCGAATCTGCAGAAAACCATAAATTGAGTTTATCTAATTCAAGCTGATATTCTTCAAAAGCTTGTTCTCTTTTTAAGTTTGCTTCTAAAGATTCTTTTTTGGCTTCATTATAAGCTAATCGAGAAATAAGTTCTACTTCATAATTCAAATGAGCAGCATTTTTATATTCTTTATAAATAGAATCCAATTTTTGGTAAAGCCGGTATTCTTGTCTTTTCACAAAAGCGTGCGTCCAAGCTTTTTTGACTTCCTGTTCTACTTCTAAAACAGTTAAGTCTTTTTGAGCAAGTGCTGCTTCTATCTTAGCTTGATGTGTTTTCTTTTTGGCAGAAATTCCTAATAAATCAATGTTTTGTTGACCTATTCCTACAAGTGTATAAATTCCTGTATTATTTTTTATTTCTTCTCCTCCGGTAAATATTTCTGTTTCTCCAAAATCCCAAATATTACTTTTTTGGACTTTTTCCTGTTCTATTTTTAATTCGCTATTTTTTAATAAATAATGGTTTTCTTTAGCGTATTTCACCGCTTCTTCCATATTTATTTCTTTCGGATTTTCTTGAGCAGAAGTTGAAAAACCTATAAATAATCCGATAAATAACAAAGCTAATTTTGGTTGAACATTAAGTTTAGGTTTACTTTTACTCTCCAACCATTTATATAAAACAGGCAATACAAACAGCGTTAACAGCGTAGCTGAAAAAAGACCTCCAATTACTACTGTTGCCAATGGACGCTGCACCTCTGCTCCTGCAGAAGTTGAAATTGCCATAGGCAAAAATCCAAAAATATCTACTAAAGCTGTCAGTAAAATTGGGCGAACTCTCCTAACGGATCCGGTGATAATTCTTTGATTTAAATCGGTTACTCCTTCTTCTTTAAGTTCGTTTAATCCGGTGAGTAAAACCAATCCGTTCATCACAGCAACGCCAAAAAGAACAATAAATCCTACTCCTGCAGAAATGCTGAAATCCATTCCTCTTAACCAAAGGGCAAAAACCCCTCCGATTACAGACATTGGAATTGCCAGATAAATGATAGCTGTTTCTTTAAATGATTTTAATGCAAAATAAATCAACATAAAGATTAAAATTAAAGCTGCCGGAACAACTACTTTTAATTGATTTTTTGCGTTTTCATAATTCTCAAAAGTTCCACCATAATTGAGGTAATATCCCGGTGGAAGTTTGAGCTCTTTTAATTTATTCTGAATATCATCTACCACAGATTTTACATCTCTATTTCTGATATTTATACCAACATAAGTTCTTCTGTTGGTGTTTTCTCTACTGATTTGCATTGGTGCAGATTGATATCCTACGCTTGCCAATTCTTTTAAAGGAATTGAATTTCCATCGGAAGTAGCTACATAAAGATTTTCTAAATCAGAGAGATCTTTTCTGTTTTCTTCTGATAACCTCACCATTAAATCAAAACGTTTTTCTCCTTCAAAAATAACTCCGGCTTGTCCTCCTGCAAAAGCAGTTTGAATCATTTTATTTACAGAAGCTATATCTACTCCATATTTTGCCAGTTTATTTCTGTCATATTCAATATTTATTTGTGGTAATCCGCTGGTGGCCTCAACACTCATGTCTCCAATTCCTTCTACATCAGCAATTAACTTTTCTATTTCCTGAGCTTTTTCAGCTAAAATATTGAGATCTTCTCCAAATATTTTGATAGCAACATCTTCTCTAACTCCGGTGAGTAATTCATTAAATCTCATTTCTATAGGTTGAGTAAACTCATAAGAAACTCCGGGTAAAATACTGACAGCTTCTTTCATTTTCTCAATTAATTCTTCTTTACTTTTAGCAGAAACCCACTCTTTTTCAGGTTTTAATCTTACAATAACATCTGCTAAATCCATTGGCATGGGGTCTGTAGGCACATCGGCAACACCAATACGACTGACAATTTCTTCTACTTCAGGAAATTGTTCGATTACGATTTTTTCTATTTTTGTGGTGGTTTCCACAGCTTCTGTCAAAGAACTTCCAGGTTTTAATATGGCGTGAAAAGCAATATCTCCTTCATCTAATTGCGGAATAAATTCTCCTCCTAAACGAGAAAAAACTGCTAAAGAAATTCCTAAAACAACTACTGCTCCAATAATTAATATTTTTCCTTTTTCTAAAGCTTTGATAAGTAGTTTTTTATAGAAATTTTCTACTTTATAAATAATCTTATCTCCAAAACTCTTTTTTGGGGTTTTTGGAATTCTGATGAATAAAGCTGAAACAGCAGGAATATAAGTCAAACAAAGAATCATTGCTCCCAACATGGCAAATACAAAAGTTAATGCCATGGGTTTAAACATTTTACCTTCAATTCCTTCTAACAGCAATATTGGAATGAACACAATAATAATGATGAGTTGCCCGAAAAAAGCCGGATTCATCATTTTTTTAGCTGAGTTTAAAGTAATTTTATCTCGTAATTTTTGGGTGTCTGTTGTTTTTTTCTTTTGATTTACAAAGAGTTTAAAAACAGTGGCTTCTACAATAATAACTGCTCCATCTACAATTATTCCAAAATCTAAAGCTCCCAAACTCATCAGGTTTGCCCACACATCAAAGATATGCATCATTATAAATGCAAAAAGTAAAGAAAGTGGAATTGCCGAAGCAACTATCAAACCTCCTCTCCAGTTTCCTAAAAATAAAACAAGAATGAAAATAACTATCAGTCCTCCTTCTATTAAGTTTTTGGCTATGGTGTTTGTTGTTTTATCAATCAGCTCGCTTCTATCAATAAAGGGTTTAAGCTTAACGCCTTCAGGTAAAGAGTTTTCTATTTGAATCATTCTTTCTTTTACCAAATCTATCACCTCATGAGAGTTTGCTCCTTTCAGCATTAAAATCATTCCGCCAACAGCTTCTCCTGTTCCATTTTTTGTCAACGCTCCATATCTGGTTGCTTTTCCTTCATCAACCTGAGCTACATCTTGAATGGTAATAGGATTTCCTCCTACATTTTTAATGACAATTTGCTTGAGGTCTTTGGTGTTTTTGGCCAATCCTTCTCCTCTTATAAAGTAAGCTTGATGATTTTTTTCTATATAAGCCCCTCCTGTATTTTGATTGTTTTTTTCTAAAGCTTCAAACACTTCTGAAAGCGTAATTCCTAAAGCATTGATTTGATCAGGATTTACAGCTACTTCATATTGTTTAATATTTCCTCCAAAAGAATTGACTTCTACTACTCCGGGAACCAATGCCATTTGACGACTAACAATCCAATTTTGGATTTCTCTTAGTTCTGTCAAAGAATATGTTTTATTTGAAGTTGAATCTACTTCAAGTGTAAATTGATAAATCTCTCCTAATCCTGTAGTAATTGGTCCCATTTCAGGTTTTCCAAATCCTTGAGGAATTTGATCTTCTATATCTGCTAATTTTTCTGATACCAATTGGCGTGGTAAATATGTTCCTGCCTTATCTTTAAATACAACAGTTACAACAGATAATCCAAATCTGGATATAGATCTGATGTGTTCTACTTCCGGAAGATTGCTCATGGCTAATTCTACCGGAAAAGTTACAAATTGCTCAATATCTTCTGTACTGAGATTTGGTGCTTGTGTGATTATTTGTACTTGGTTGTCCGTGATATCCGGCGTTGCATCTATAGGTACTTTTTGCATACTCCAAATTCCTAAACCAATCCAAGCGATGATGAACAACCCGATAATAAATTTATTTCGGATTGAAAATTCGATGATTTTGTTTAACATTAATAAAGTTTAATTCAGTGAATATTTTAGGTGAAAATGAATAGAAAACACCAAACTAAATTTCATAAACAATCCATATATCTATAGCTTCTAAAACGATTTCTATAAATATATTTCTTATTTAAAAACAAGTTTTAAACCCTCTTAAAATGAGGTGTTTGGTGTTTTAAAAAAATCTGAATTAAACTCGTGGAGGTTTGAATAAGGATTGATAAATATCTTTCCCATCTTGATTATTATAGGAAAAATAAGCGGTAGAAATTTCTTTTTTAAGTGGTTTTTCTATTACAACACTTTCAAATTCTGTCACTTGAACTTGACAACATTGGCAAGCACAAAAAGGAGAGCAATAATCTTGAGTAGAAGAGTGTGCCCTGTCAATTTTTGAAATGGTTTCTGTTTTCGTTTTATCAATAAATATATCTGTACAAGGAATAGCAGCTAATCCTAAAACAAAAATAGAGATTATGAAAACAAATATTTTCAAGTGAAAAATAATTTATCAGCAAAAATACTAAATTTACTACTAATGGTATATTTAATTATTTCATAAATCATAAAAACCTCATCATTTTTTAAGCTGATAAGGTTTTATAATTAATTTTAAATCGATTTTAATTTGCTCGCAAAACTCTGTTGATTACGTGAACGACTCCATTGGCGGTTTGGATATTTGTGTCAATAATATCGCTTTCTTTTCCTATGGGATCGATTAATTTATTTTCATCTGCATTTAATTCAATATCTTCTCCAAGGGTATTTAAAGTTTGATTGGAAAAATCTTCACTTCTTAAAGATTGATTTTTTAAAATATGTAAATTCAATATCGTTGTTAATTCCTCCGGATCAATATTTTCTATTTCTGCTAATTCTTCCTCTTCTTCGTCAAACAATTCTTCCAGCAAACCCTCAAAAGCTTGATTGTCTGGCGAAAAAACAGTAATTGGGATATCATTATCTTCTATGGATGCAGCTAAAAGTTCAAAATAATTTTCTGCGGATTGTTCTTCTTGAGAAAGTGCATTTTCAAAATCTGTAAATCTGCTGTCTGCCTTGATAAAAGTTTCTACGGTTGGCAAATTCAAAACTTGATCTATCACTTGAATATTTCCATTTATGGTCATCAAATCCGAAATTACAATAGTGGTTTCTCCATTTAAAGCTAAACCTGAATCTGTGTTGAGATATAAATCCAAAGTATGATTTTCTCCGGAATATTCTTCTCTTGCTTTTGTGGGTAAATATCCTGAGCTGAGATTTTGTGCAAGTTTTACAGTATCTAATAGGTGATATCGATAAATTTCATTTAATTCTGTTGCAGTCATATTTGCTCCTTCTTCAGCAAAAAAAGTTTCCACAGCAAATTCATTAGGTACCAAAACTGTTGATTTTTGATCAGGATTTGCCAATATATCTTCAAAATCTGTAGAGATATCTTCTGCTGTTATTTTTTCATAATACAAATTGAGGTTTTCATCTGCATCTATAAAAGTTTTCAACGTAGGAAGACTAAGAGTATGATCAATTTTATGTAAAATTCCATTATCTAATTCAATATCACTTTCTGTTATTTTGGCTTTTCCGTTAAACTCAACTTCATCAACTGTGTTTTTCACATAAAGACTTAAGTTGGTGTCAACACTATCGTTTACGGCAATTGCAGCAAGTGTAGGAGAATATCCGGTGGTAAAAGCTTCAAAAGGAGTAAGAATTTCTAAAATGTGATAATCGATTAATTGCATTAATTCTTCTTCTGGGATATCGGCTATATTTTCTATTTGATTTTCTGCCAGGTAATTTTCCATCGCTTCATTGTCTGGCGCCATAACAGTATATGTTCCGGAGTTTCCATCCAGTATTCCATATAAATCTGCTTGGTTGATGGCTTCTAAAAACAGGCTGAATTCCTCTTGATTATTTTCTAAGTAATTTACTATAGAATTCGTTCCGAAAATGTATTCGTTATTATCATCTTTCTCACAAGAAAAAAGTAATAACAAAAATGGAATTATCAATAAAAATATTTTTTTTTGCGATAAAATATTTTGCATTTCAATTGATTTATTTTTTTATAAAGAAGTGTAAAGATATAAAAATATAGCTTTGTCTTTGAGTCAAAAACGGAATTAGCTATAGTTTTATTTCATTTGCTGAGTAAGGAATTTAGTTTAAAAAACTCTTTTTGATTTAGGCTTAATCCAAAGAAACAACAAAACGGCTGTTTTTATTAAAGAAACAGCCGTTTTAGCACTAAGAGTGAAGCTTCTTAAAAGTCACACAAAATTAATCTGCCCACCAAAGTTTGCTATCAATTTCGTCTCCATTACTCAATCCGCTTGCTGCTTCTTGATAATTAGAAGTATTTAAAGTTTGCTCATTTTGTGGATATCTCACTCGATCCGGAAGATCTGTCGGAGTTACATTTCCGGATTTCAAAGGTGTCATAGTGTAATCATCTCCATAAATATCTACACCTTGGTCTCCGGGAAGCAATAATACATCTCCGTTAGGATAACCTGTTCTTCTGTACTCTCTCCAGGCTTCTTGTGGTTGCATAAAAAGTGCAATGTATTTTTGGGTTAATACATTTTCTTTATCTGCTGCCGGCAAATCATTGATATAATCATCTATATCATCTCCTTCAACACCCCATTTTTCCATAGAAGCTCTAACCCCTTCTTCATATTCAGCTTGACTCCATCCGTTGAGTTCTGATTGGATAAATTGCACTTCAGGATATCCTAAAAGCACTTCTCCGAAGTCAGGTTTCATAATATGATAAGACATATAAGAAGTTAATTTATTTTCACTATTATCATCAACCATATCTCCTGGAAGACCGCTTGGCATTCCTACATAATCATCTACATCTATATTGCTCATTGTAGCTTCTTCATAATCTCTATTTTCCACCTCATATCCTGTGTATCCTATAGGAGCAGCCATTTTTGGGAGTCTTGGATCTAAAGAGAAGTTTCCGGTATTTCCTTTTAAAAGTTCAATAAAAGCTTGTCCGGTAACAAAGTCTTGTCTTTTTCCTACCATAAATGTTTGCCAAAAAGGTGAACCTTCAGAAGAGGTTGTACCAAAATCTTGAATTGCACTGTCTTCATTTGAGGTAAAAACACCATCTGACAAAGCTTCTGAAATATGAGCATTGGCTTCAGGATAAACGTCTTTTATTCTGTTTGCTATTCTTAGTCTAAGAGAATTTGCAAATTTTTTCCATTTAGCTGCATCTCCATCATAGATATTATCTCCGGAATCAAACACTGCTTCATCTTCATTTAATTGTGCGGCAGCAGCTTTTAATTCTTCTAAAATATCTTGATATATTTTTTCTTGAGTTGCATATTTCGGTTGCATGGTTTCATCGATATTCAAAGCTTGAAAATCCGGGTCATCATTTCCATAAGACCAATATGGGACGTCTCCAAAGTGTGAAGCTAATTCGTCAAAAACATAAGCCAACATAATTCTGCTCACTGCAATTTGATTGTCTAAATCTCCGTAAGTGGACATTTCATCTGCAGTTTCTTCATCTTCACATAAATCAATGATAGATTTTAAGTCTGTAGCGGTTTTATAAAGGTAAAACCATCCATTTTCTGTTTGACTTTCTCTGTATTGGTATTTATCTTCTTCTTGATAAATTCTTTGTCCGGAATATTGCATCCAAGGTAAAGTCATTCTTGCCGACCACCATCCATCTCTGGTGTAATGCATTAAATATCTGGTTGCTCCGTTAAAAATCATATTAGAAGGAGCTACTTCCGGTTCGTTTGGATCTGTGTTTATTTCTTCAAAATTATCTGTACAAGAGGAGATTGTAAACAACCCAACTCCTATAACACATAAGATCAATAATTTATATTTAAATATTTTCATGGTTTCTTTTTTTAGAATTTAAGTTGTAAGTTCATTCCGTATGTTTTTGTTGCAGGCAAGTTTCCTCCTTCAATTCCTTGAATATTTCCACTTCCTGTTGCTGCCATTTCAGGATCAAAATCTTTATTGTCAAGTCCCCAAGTGGCTAAGTTTCTTGCAAAAGCAGTTAATCTAATTCCTGAAAAAGGTCCGGTTATTTTTTCAGGAAAATCATAAGAAACAGTGATTTCTCTTAATTTCACATAGCTTGCATCAAAAACATTTTGTGCATTCGGTCCGGTATAATAATCCGCAAAGTGTGCATGACCATCTGTAACTGTGGTGTTTTCTTCTGTGTTCTCAACAGTATAACTTCCATCAGAATTGAAAGTAACATCTCCTGTTACACCGGGAACAACAAGTCCTTCTTCACGCACATCTCCTTCAGCAGTTGCTGCCAACATTCCTGAGTAGTGCCCCCACATATGAGAGGTGGAAAAGTATTTTCCGCCTTGCTGAATATCGACCAAAGCACTTAAAGAAATGCTTTTATAAGTAAAGATATTTCTAATTCCCATATTATAATCCGGTAGGATTGAACCTAAGTTGGTAACCGGTGTAGAAACATAAAATCCATTTTCATCCACTACTTTATTTCCATCATCATCATACACAAAATCAGTACCTCGGATTTGTCCATATTCTTCTCCTTTCATAGCTGCCACAGAAACTTCAAAAGGTGCATTTCCTAATACAACAGCATCCAAATCATCATAAAGATCTTTTACAGTGTTGTTGTTTTTTGAGAAGTTAATAGAAGCTCTCCATTCAAAATCATCATTTAAAACAGGAATACCACTTAACATTAATTCTATTCCGTTGTTTTCCATTCTTCCGGCGTTCATATATTTATACGAATATCCTGAAGAGGGGGTAATTTCAACCGGCATAATCAAATCTTCTGTTTCTTTGCTGTAATAAGTGAAATCAACTTCTACTCTTCTGTTTAAGAAAGCTGCTTCCACTCCTATTTCCCAAGTAGAAACTACTTCCGGTTTTAAGAATTCATTCTTTTTTGTATTCTCATTAGTAAATCCGGGCAATCCCATAAAAACGGGAGATAGAGAAGAATTAGAAAAAGTATTGTATAACTGATAAGGATCAGTATCATTTCTTACTTGAGAAAATCCACCTCTAATTTTACCGTAATTCAACACACTTTTATCATCTAAGAGTTCAGAAAACAAGAAGCTTCCTGTAATTGCAGGATAGAAATAAGAATTGTCTCCTGACGGTAATGTGGATGACCAGTCATTACGTCCTGAAAAATCTACATATACCATGTCTCTCCATCCTAAAGAAACCGCTCCAAAAATACTGTTGATTCTTTTTCTGCTACTACTGTTGGTCACAGTAGCTTGCTCCATACTATTTCCTAAATTATAAATTCCAGGGGCTACTAAACCACCATTAGTGTTTCCTTGCATAGAATTCATCGTTTGGTGCATTCTGTTTACCCCGATAAAAGAATTCAAGCTAAAATCTTCAAATTCTTTATCAAAGTGCAATCTTCCTTCATAGTTCATTTCTGTAAATCCAAATTTACTGAGATTAAACTCAGATTCTGCTTGAGATCCAATAGCTACTTGACTTCTGATATCCAAATTATAGTGATCTCCATACATGGCTCCTGTTGCATACAGCCCATCCATTATATCGTATTTAAACTTCACATTTCCATAAAAACGATTTCTTTTGTCTTCAGAAGTATTTTCATAGATTGTCCAATAGGGGTTATCTGCAAATTCCGGTGTCGGATCATCCCAACCGGTTCTGTTCCAAGTCCTTTGAGAACCATCAGAAAGTTTATAATCTTTTAATTTTCCAAAATCGAGTTGTCTTTGTCCCCATTGGAAAAACTTTTGAATTACACTATTATCACCATATCCTACTTCAGGTCTGTTAAACCCTGTTGTTCTGGAATAAGTAATATCTCCTGAAGCGGTAAATTTATCATTGATTTTATTTTCTAAAGAAAGCGCTGCAGTTGTTTTTCTTAGATTTGAATTAGGTACAATTCCTTCTTGATCAACGTGAGACAAAGAAATTCTGGCTTGTGTATTTTCATAAGATTTATCTACAGTAACACTATTTGTTGTGGTTACTCCATTTCTAAAGAACGATTTCATATCCTTATCGGGATAAACCCAAGGAGCAGGATTCAAATAATCTCCCGGAAATTCTTCTTCATCAAAGTTATTCCATTGTAAAACTAATCTATTGGGATCATATTTTGGCCCCCAGCTTTCATCTACTCCAAAATCTGCAACTTCATAGTCTGTTCCATCAATATTTACAGTGCTAAAATCTCCGCTACCACCACCATACTTTTTCTGCATCTTTGGAAAAACAGCAATAGATTCCACACTTATTCCGGAATTTACAGTTACTTGTTCTTTTCCTTTTTCCGGATTTTTGGTAGTAATCATAATTACCCCGTTTGCTCCTCGCGAACCATATAAAGCTGCTGCCGGCCCACCTTTTAAAACACTCACATCTTCAATGTCATCCGGGTTAATATCAAAAGCCATATCTCCATAATCACGACCTCCTGCACCTCTTTGTGTATTTGAACTATTATAGTTTTGATTACTCATCGGCGTTCCATCCACTACAATTAAAGGTCTATTTTCTCCGGTAAGAGAAGTTACTCCTCTTAAAAGAATTCTGGTAGAACCTCCTAAGTTGGCAGAAGGAGTTGTGATTTGAACTCCTGCAACATTTCCTGATAAAGCATTTAATGGATTGGAAACTCTGGCTCCGGACAATTCATCTCCGCTTACTTTTTGCGCAGAATATCCTAAAGCTTTTTCATCTCGAGTAATTCCTAAAGCAGTAACCACCACTTCATCAAGGGCGGTTCCTTCTTCCATTATGATTTCAATTGTATCATTTTCATCTATTTCCCAAGTTTGATCTTGAAATCCAACACTACTAAAGTGAAGGATTTGACCTATAGAGCCTTCAATTTCAAACTCTCCATCAAAATTGGTTACGGTTCCCACTGTTGTACCTTCAATAATGACATTCACTCCAGGCAAAGGCATTCCATCCCCATCTTGAACCGTTCCGGATAAGGATTTTGTTCCTTCCTGCGCAAATGCAGTATGCATCAAAAGCACAAAAACAAACGTTAAACAATAATTAATTTTCACATTCATGGTTGTATAGTTTTTAGGATTAGCTCTTACAAAGATTAATTAATTTTATTAAATTCTCAATAAATATAAGAATAAATTCCATTATTCATCAAAAAAACAACCACAAAACAGATTAATTACTTATAAAAAACATCTAAAATTCAGCCTGCCACCGAAAACTGCCAAGCTTTTACCACAATTATTAAAATTTAAATTAAAAGCAACTTAAAACTTTCTTCTTCACTAATTAGTCAATATAAAACAGATATATTTATCAATACCACACAAAAAACAAGAAAACAATAAATACACCAACAAATACTTGTTAGCTAAAAATATCATAAGTTTTAACACTACACAAAACAACAAATAAAGCATCTTAAAATTAGGATAAGATTTTATACAGTCTTTTCATGAGATGCAACAGTAAATTATTATATTTTGCTACTTTTAAAATATTTTACCGTTTATTATTGTTATACCTTAAAAGAGAAAAGTAACGCCATGACATTATTTATGAAAAATATATTTATAATTATTTTCCCGTTGATCTCTATTCAAGTTTTCGCGCAAGCTGAAAACATCAATCAATATGATCAGGAAGGAAAACGCCATGGGGAATGGAAAAAATATTATAATGATGATGGAAAAAACCTTCGTTATGAAGGGAAGTTTCAACATGGAAAAGAAGTAGGAACCTTTAAGTTTTATAAGCCCAACAACAAAGGAAAACCTGCAGCAACAAAAACTTATGTTGAAGAGCACGATTCTATTCACATGAAATTTTTCACCAAAAAAGGAAGACTTGAATCTGAAGGAAATTTAATAGATAAAGACAGAGAAGGAGTTTGGAAATATTATAAAAACGGTTATAAAGATAATTTAATGATGACTGAAAATTATCAAAATGGTAAATTACACGGTTGGAAAATCATCTATTTCCCTGATGGAAAAATAATGGAAAAAACATATTATCAGAAAGGAAAAAAAGAAGGTGATTTGATTATTTATGCTGAAAATGGAGAAGTTTTACAAGAATACCGTTATAAAAATAACAAGCTTCATGGAAACAGCAAAGTTTATAACAGCAGAGGTCAAATAATTTCTGAAGGAGCATATAAGCAAGGGCATCGCGATGGGAAGTGGAGATATTATACAGAAGGAAAATTAGACAGCATTCAAAAATTCCCGTTACCGGATCCCGTTAAGAAAAAGAAAAGATTGAATTCAAGGAATTAAGTTTTTGTAAATTTGCAGATTCTTTAAAGAATTTTATAAGCAGATAAATAAAGCAAAGTGAGTAAAAAACGTGTAGTAGTAGGATTAAGTGGAGGTGTAGATTCCAGTGTTGCGGCTTATCTTCTTCAACAAGAAGGATATGAAGTCATCGGACTTTTTATGAAAAATTGGCATGATGATTCTGTTACTTTAAGTGAAGAATGCCCTTGGTTAGAAGACAGCAATGACGCAATGTTGGTGGCGGAAAAATTAAATATTCCTTTTCAAACCGTAGATTTAAGTCAAGAATATAAAACTCGAATTGTGGATTATATGTTTGACGAATATGAACGCGGAAGAACACCAAACCCGGATGTGTTATGCAACAGAGAAATAAAGTTTGATGTTTTTATGAAAGTTGCTTTAAATCTCGGTGCTGATTATGTAGCAACCGGACATTATTGCAGAAAAGATTCTTTTACAAAAAACGGCAAAACAATTTATAGATTATTGGCCGGAAAAGACAAACGCAAAGATCAATCTTATTTTTTATGCCAAGTTTCTCAAAATCAATTGGCTAAATCTCTTTTTCCTATCGGAGAATTACAAAAAGATGAAGTCAGAAAAATTGCTGCTGAACAAGATTTAATCACCGCCGATAAAAAAGATTCTCAAGGTTTATGTTTTATTGGAAAAGTTCACTTACCGGATTTTCTTCAGCAAAAACTAAAACCTAAAGAAGGTAATATTGTAGAAATTTCTGCTCAAGATGAAATATACCAACAAGCTGTTCCTACTTTTAATTCTAAAGAAGAAGAATTGGCTTTTTACAGTAAAAAACAAAAATATACGAAAGAGCAAGGAAAAAAAGTTGGTCAACATCAAGGCGCACATTATTTTACAATAGGACAAAGAAAAGGCTTAGGCGTTGGAGGAACTCCCAAACCTCTTTTTGTTATAGATACTGATGTTGTGGAAAATATTATTTACACCGGGCAAGGCGATGATCATCCCGGACTGTGGCGAAAAGCACTTTTTATTTCACAAGATGAATTGCATTGGGTGAGAGAAGATTTAAAACTAAAAACAGGAGAATCAAAACGTATAAAAGCAAGAATTCGCTATCGTCAACCTTTACAAGAAGCAGAATTGTTTAAAACTTCTGAAGGATTATATATTTATTTTGATCAACCTCAAAAAGCTATCACACAAGGGCAATTTGCAGTGTGGTATTCAGAAGATGAATTATTAGGTTCGGGAGTAATTGCTTAAGTTTGTTGAGCAAATGCTAAATTATGAAAAACAATAAAATCACTTCACTTTTTGAAATAGAATATCCTCTTATTCAAGCCGGCATGATTTGGACGAGCGGCTGGAAACTCGCCAGCGCCGTCAGCAACGCCGGAGGATTGGGAATTATTGGAGCAGGATCTATGTATCCGGAAGTTTTAAAAGAACACCTTCAAAAATGCAAAAAAGCAACGCATAAACCTTTTGGGGTAAATGTTCCTCTGCTTTATCCCGATATTGAGGAAATCATGAAAATCATTGTGGAAGAAGAAGTGAAAATTGTTTTTACCTCTGCCGGAAATCCAAAAACTTGGACAAAATTTCTTCAAGAAAAAGGCATCAAAGTTGCTCACGTGGTCAGCAGTGTAAAATTTGCTTTAAAATCTGAAGAAGCAGGAGTAGATGCAATTGTTGCAGAAGGTTTTGAAGCCGGCGGACACAACGGAAGAGAAGAAACCACTACCATGACTTTAATTCCTATGATAAAACAAAAAACAACTCTTCCCATAATTGCTGCAGGAGGAATTGCCACCGGAAGAGGAATGCTTGCCGCTATGGTTTTAGGTGCTGATGCAGTACAAATCGGAACGCGTTTCGTGATGACTCCGGAAGCTTCTTGTCATCAGAATTTTAAAAATACAATTAAAGAAATCCCGGATGATGGAACTTTAAGCACTTTAAAAGAAGTGGTTCCTACTCGATTAATCAAAAACAAATTCTTTGAAGAGGTGATGACGCATTATGCCAATAACGGAAAAAGAGAAGAATTGATAGAACTTATTGGAAGAGCTCGCCCTAAAAAAGGAATGTTTGAAGGAGATATAGAAGAAGGAGAGTTACAAATCGGGCAAATCGGAGGGTTAATCGATGAAATAAAACCGGCAAAAGAAGTTGTAGAAGAAATCATCACAGACTTTGAAAAAGCCAAACAAGAGATGGCAAATTTTTCTTTTTAAGCTAAAAACAGCAAGAATATAATACATGATTTTAGTTACCGGTTCAACAGGATTAACAGGAAGACATCTGCTGCTGAAATTGCTCAAAAGCAAAAAGCCGGTGAGAGCACTTTATCGTTCTGAAACTAAAAAAAAGAAAACAATAAGTTTTTTAAAACTTCAACAAACCCAAGAAAGCAAGATAAATTTTGAAATTTTGGAATGGTTTCAAGGAGATATCACTGATCTTCCTTCATTAACAGATGCTTTTCAAAACATCACTGAAGTTTATCATTGCGCAGGTTTGGTTTCTTTTGATATTCGAGATAAAAATAAACTCAGAAAAATAAATATTGAAGGCACTGCAAATGTGGTTAATACTGCTTTAGATGCTCAAGTAAAGAAATTTTGTCACGTGAGTTCTGTTGCTGCTTTAGGAGAAGAATTGGAAGGGAAACCTATCACAGAAAAATCTCCAAGAAATAAGTCCAAAACTTACAATTATTATGAAATCAGCAAATTTGGTGGAGAGATGGAGGTTTGGAGAGCCTCTCAAGAAGGAATGGAAGTCATCATTGTAAATCCTGCTATAATTATTGGTTCGGGAAGTTGGCAATCCGGCAGCGGACAATTATTCGATCGAATTGCGAAAGGATTTCCTTTTAAAATTCCTAAAACAAGCGGTTTTGTAGGCGTAAATGATGTGGTAAACGCTATGATTTTACTGATGCAAAGCGAAGTTAAAAATGAATCTTTTATCTTGGTCAATCAAATCCTCAGTTTTGATGAAATCACCCAAAAAATAGCTAAAGCTTTAAAAGCCTCTCCTCCTAAATATCCTATAAAAAAATGGATGCTTTATGTTTTTTGGATATGGCAATCTTTAGGATATCTCTTTGGAAATAAAAAAGATATCACCCTTCAAAGTATTCGTTCTTTTTATAAAGTTCCAAATTTTGACAATTCTAAAATCAACAGATTTATTGATTTTGAATACACTTCAATTGATGAAATTATACAACAAACTGCAAAAGAATATCTTTCTGAAAAAGAAGAGAATTAGCAGTTTTTTAAAAGATATGGAAAATTAAGAGATGAAAAATTATTCAGAAACTCTTATTGTAAAATAGTTTTATGATAAATTATTATGTGAAATTTTAAACCAAATTCAGAATAGCAACAATAAAAAATTCAAATTATTTTTTAATCATAAAAGCTCCAACAAATATTTACTTATCTTAGAAACTTCATTTTGTTGAGTTTAAAACAAATCTTCTAAAAAATTAAAAGAAGTAAATTTAATTTCTTCTTTGTTTTATCTAACTTTATCTATATGAAAAAACAATTTGCTGTAATAACAGGCGCCAGTAAAGGATTGGGGAAATCTTTTGCCATTGAACTTGCGCAGCGAAAAGTAAATTTAATCTTGATAAGTCTTCCCAATCAGGAATTAAAAAAAACTGCTGCTGAAATAAGCAAAACTTATCAAATAGAGGTAAAAGCTTTTGAGACTGATCTTTCGGTCAAGAAAAACATTGTTATCTTAAGTAAAACTTTAAATGAAGATTTTGAAATCCATATATTAATCAACAATGCAGGAATAGGAGGAACAAGAAGATTTGAAGAAGTAGATGTAGATTATTTAGATAAAATTATTCAATTGAATGTATTGGCAACCACTTTGCTGACGCACGAATTACTCCCCAATTTAAAAAGACAAAAACAAGCTTATATTTTAAATGTTTCCAGCTTGGCAGCTCTTTCTCCTATGGGATACAAAACAGTTTATCCGGCTTCAAAAGCCTTTATACAATCTTTTTCGAGAGGATTAAACAGCGAATTAAAAAAGACAAACGTATCGGTTAGTGTAGTAAATCCGGGAGGGATGAAAACCAATCCGGAAACAACCATGCGTTTAAACAAACAAGGTTTTTTAGGTAAATTAACTTCAAGGCATCCTGATTATGTTGCGCGATATAGCATCAACCGATTATTAAGCAAAACAGAAGTAATTAAAGTAAACTTTTTAAGCTGGTTAGTGCTTAAAATTATGCCCACCCGAGTTACGATGAGAATTCTTTCTAAAAAAATGCAAAACGAAATCAATTGAAGACAATATTCATCACCGGAGTTAATGGTTTGTTAGGAACCAATTTAGTTCATAATTTAATTGAGCGAGATTACATTATTTATGCTATCATCAGAAATAAGCAGAGATATATCGGTACAAAACATAAAAATCTCCATCTGATTTCTATGGATTTATGGGGGAATTATAGTCCTTATCTTGAGAAATCTGACATTGTGGTTCACATTGCAGCAGAAACTTCTACCAACAAGTTAACTTTTCAAGATTACGACGATATCAATTATAAAGCCACTAAAAGATTATTTGAAAAAGCTGAAAAAGCCAAAGTGAAAAAATTCATTTTTATCAGTACAGCAAACACTATTGGGTATGGGAGTAAAACTCACCCCGGAACTGAAGAAAATACTATAAAAAAGCCTTTTGACAATTTATTTTATGCCCAAAGTAAAGCAAAAGCTGAAGCTTATTTATTAGCTCAAAATTCTGCTACAGCAGTATGTATTTTGAATCCAACCTTTATGTTGGGAGCATTTGACAGTAAACCCAGCTCAGGAAAAATTATTTTGATGGCTTTGGGAAAATCCTTTGTTTTTTATCCGCCGGGAGGAAAGAATTTTGTTGCTGTAAAAGATGTGTGCCAAGCGATTATAAAATGCTTTAAAAAAGGAAAACCTAAAAGCAAATATTTAATTTCTGGAGAGAATTTAAGCTATAAAGATTTTTTTAAACTGTTACGAAAAAAAACCGGAGACAAGCAATTACTTATTCCTATTCCCAAATTTCTATTGTTAAGTATAGGTAAATTTGGAGATATATTGAGAAGATTTCAAATACGCACCAATCTTCACAGTGCAAATATGCGTGTACTTTGCGTGAAAAATTATTATTCCAATCAAAAATCCTCTGAAGAATTAGGAGTAAAATATTCCTCTTTATACAAAGCAATCGAAGAAGCTGTTGAATATTTCAAAAAATAAAATTCCTCTTATTTTTTTATTGGTATTAAAAAAGAAAACTTATCTCATAAAAAAAGCACCCCGTTTGGAGTGCTTTTATCTTGTTTAGGTTAAACCTTCTTTAATTAATATCCAGGATTCTGAACAGCATCCCTGTTAGAGTTTATCTCTCTCTCCGGAATTGGAAAAGCAAATTTATATGATCCGGCTTCAATATGACCGTGATTATTGATAGGCTCTCCCATATCTCTAATATCCATTCCCATTCTTGCAAGGTCAAAGAAACGGAACCCTTCAAATAAAAGTTCTTTTCTTCTTTCTTTTATGATGTTCTCCATAGAAGCATCAGAATAAGTAGAAGCTCCACGATTTTCCGGGATAGAGTTTAAGTAAGCAAGCGCATCTCCACTACCTGCTCCATTAGCTAAAGCTTCAGCGTGGTTTAATACAACCTCTTCAATTCTGAACACTTTAATATTATCTGATCCCATTTCTTCCCCCATAGCAGGGTATTTTCCGATATTTCTCAATGCACCATTTGAAACTGCAATCATATCTTCGCTTGCTCTGATATCATTATCGTCAAACTCAGCATCTTCTATAAGGTTATCAAAAGCAACAACATCTCCATAAGCATTTCCTCTAAAAATAGAAGCTAAACCTTCATTTCCTTGATTATTTGTTGAGGTATTTTGGTATAACTCAAATATAGACCCTGCAGGAGGAGTTTGTTGCTCCCACATTTCTACAAAATCAGCTTCAGGAGTAATTGTGTACTCATCTACGATTTTGCTTGATCCTTCATAAGCATATTCATAATCTTTCATATAAATTCCGATTCTTGATTGCAAAGCATATACTGCATCTAAAGTATAGTTGGTTTTATCTGAATAATATTCAGATCCTTCTGCTTCATTAAAATAGCTTATCGCATTTGCAATATCATCTTTAAGATCTTCATAGTTGCTTTCAATAGAACCTCTTTCTATATTCTTAGGACCTTTAAACTCCTTAACATAGCTAATCCCAAGATCATTTCCTTCAGAATACTTTTGTCCATATAGTCTTAATAAATCAAAATGAACATGCGCTCTAATAGCATGAGCTTCTCCCAATACTTGGTTTTTTTCAGCCTCCGCTCCCGGAAGATCGGCTACATCTGCATTAATCAAAATGCTGGCGTTAGCTGTAGCTGCATAAGCACGTCTCATTACCTCTGCTACTTGATTGTCTGTATCCAGAATATTCATATTTGACCAACGCACAAAACGATTACTTTGCCCGTTAGAGAACATATTGTCTGTTCTTAGGTCTCCTGCTAAAATAGCATTTCGACCCAAATATTCATAATGAGCCATTCTCACATAAGAACCATCGATTAATTGTCGCATATTTTCAGCATCTCGTATCTCTACAGACTCATCATCTGCTAAGGTCGGATCTAATGAGCAAGAAGTGGTAATAAATACCAATGCTAAGCTCAATATTGTTATTAAATTCTTTTTCATCTCTTAAAAGTTTATGTTAACGTTAAATGTTAGTGATTTGATTGGAGGTGTAGTTAAAGTGATCATACCCGCACCTGTTGGCGAAATTTCAGGGTCTAACTTTAAAGCACTATCCTTTACCCACGTCCATAAGTTTGTTCCTCTCACAGAAAGCGTAACTCCATCTAAGAAAGTTCCTTGCAACTGATCTCTATCAAAAGTATAACCAACAGCAATGTCTCTTAGTCTCATAAAATCACCATCATGTAAAAACCTTGTAGAATATTGTCCAGCATTTGCCACATTATCAGAACCATAATCAAACCTTGGATAAGTTGCATCATCTCCCGGTTGTCTCCAAGCTCCGTTAAAGGCATCTACAGAAGCGTTATAGTTTAAAAGTGTTCCTCCATCTGTAGTTTCGATAAATCCTTCTCCTGCCCATTGTTGGAAAACTTTATGTCCTCCAGCAAAGTATAGTTGTCCTTCTAAGAAGAAGTTTTTATAATCAAATCTTGTCATGATAGAACCACTATAAGTTGGCATAGGGTTTTTCCCTTGGTATATTTCTTCTGCTTCAGTATAGTCATTTGTAGTTTCGTCACCATGAGTTTCTCTATTTACATACCATAAAGCATCTCCATTCTCAGGGTCAATTCCTGCCCATTCTTTTAACCTCCACTCATTATATAAGTGACCTGTTTCACGTACATTAACCAAACCTATAACCTCTGATTCTTCTGGAATATAAGTTATCTTATTAGCTAAAGTTGAGAAGTTTCCTCCTAAATTCCAATTGAAATCTGAAGTAGAAATAACATCTCCACTTAACTCAACTTCAAGTCCTTTATTTGTCATTTCTCCCACATTATCAAGAACCCCATTTCCTAAGAAAAGTGAACTATGTGGTGTAGGTACACTCAATAACATATCCACTGTTTTATTTGAATAATATCCAATAGAACCATTTAATCTATTATCAAACATTCCAAATTCAATTGCAGCATCTAAACGCTTAGATTTTTCCCAAGTTGCAGTTGTACCATATTCAGAAATATATCCTGATGGCATATTTCTGTAACTATTATATGCCATTAAAGCTTGGTACTTATTTCTTCCAATACCTGCGTTACCTGTTAACCCATGACCGGCTCTTAATCTTAATTCATTTACCCAATCAGCATTTTCCATAAAGTTTTCTCTATGAATATTCCATCCTAAACCTATTGAGTAAAAGTTTCCGAATTTTTTACTAAATCTGGAATCTCCTTGGTAAGAGTAAGAAGCATCCACTAAATACTTTTTATCAAAATTATAAGATAATAATCCTACATAACGCTGTGCCATACGATCACTATATACACTTGTTGCTTCATAGTTAGCAGATGTAGCGCTTAAGTTTTGTAAAAACTCATTCGGTAAGTTATCTCCATAACCTTGAAGTATATCGTCTTTATACTTTGAAAACTCTTGCACTCCGGTTAAATTAAAATTATGAACATCATTTAATGTGAAGTTATAATCTAAAGTGTTTTGGGTAGTGTATTTAAAATATCTATTTGAATTCTCTACGATATATCCATTGGCGTCTTCCCCATCTCCATGGATAGGATTATTATATCTTTTTCCATAAACCAAAGTATAATCAATACCCATCATAGTTTTAAAAGTTAGGTTATCAAGAATATCATAACTCAACTCTGTATTTTGTATGGCTCTTGTGGTATTATTGTTATAAATGTTTTTATCAAGCGTATAAAGCGTATTGTGTAAGCCTCCTCCTCCTGCTTGCCAATCAGCTCCAATACTTGGATCTCCATTCTCATCATAAGGAAGTGCCCAAGGCGACAAGAAATATCTTGATAAGTTTGGGTTAGTAAAGTGCGAACCTTGATCCGGAGATCCGTCTTGGTCAGCATTTGAAACGTTTGCTGAAACTTGTAAGTTCAACTTATCATTCAGCTGCGTATTATACTTAAGATTACCACTCACTCGCTTAAACTCAGCACCAAGAACTGTACCTTCAGTTTTATTCATTCCTAATGAAGCATGAAAATTAGATGTTTCTGAACCTTGATTTACTGAAAAGTTAGCATCCATCATCAAAGCATCTTTATTTCTCAATTCATCATACCAATTGATATTAGGACGACCTGCTGCTTCCCAAAGTTGTACTCCTGGAACATTTCCAATAAGGAAATCATACGCTTCATCCATATTTGTTGGAGGAAGACCTCCATTAACGAAAGCCAATTGAGCAGCTTCTAACTTCTGCTCACCATTCATCATTTCCACTCCTTTTCTGGCACTATTATTAAATCCAGTAGTATAGGTTAAGTTATATTTAGCCTCCCCTTTTTTACCTGATTTCGTAGTAATTAAGATAACTCCGTTAGCTCCTTCAGCACCGTACGGCGCAACTGCTGAAGCATCCTTTAATACGGAAACGCTTTCAATATTTGAAGAACCTATTAATGCCATCATATCTGTTCCTGAAACCATTTCACTATTTACACTAATATTTCCAGAATTTACAGGAACCCCATCAATAACGTATAAAGGATCATTACCCGCATTAATTGAGTTCATCCCTCGAATTCGAACAATTGGTGAAGCACCCGGCGCACCAGATGTAGAAGAAACTGTCATCCCTGAAACTCTACCTTGTAGTGCTTGCTGAACATCAACAAAAGGGGATTTCTCAATATCTTCACTTCCTACAGTAACAACACTTGAAGTGGTTTCGTTTCTTGTAAGCTTACGCCCGAAAGCAGTAATAATAACTTCATCAAGAACGTCTCCGCCCATAGTAATGTCGATTTGGTCTTCAAGACCTACTGTTGCTGTTTGATCTGCAAATCCAACAGCAGTAAAAATCAATACTTGACCAGGAGCTGCCTCGATAGAATAATTTCCATCAAAGTCAGTTGTTGTTCCTTGATCTGTATCTTCAATAGTAATGTTTACTCCAGGTATCGGCAAACCGTCATCATCGGCAACCGTACCATTAATTGTTTTCGTTTGATCCTGAGCAAAGGATATTTGCATCAACATCACAAAAACTAATGTTAAAAAACAGGTTAATTTTGTCTTCATGTGACTTAAAATTTGGATTAGTAGGGCAAATATTATCATAAATATCCTTACCGGCAAACTTTTTTTCAAGAAAATTATTAACAAGCTCTTAAGATTTATTAAAACAGATTCAGAAAACACAACCAAAACAACAAAAGAACCACAATTCCACCTCCCTTAAAAACACTGATTATCAATAAAGAACAACTCAAGCAACAGCAAAAACCTTTATTTAAACACAATTGTTAACGAAAACACCTTAGCTGCATTTGTTTTCTTAATAAAAATGAAATAAAAAAAATATTATTTATAATATTACATAAAATACATTTATTTACCACATAACTTAGTTATTATTCATTTTATTAACATTATGTAATTTAAAATGAATAAAAAAAACTCATACAAAGATTTTCTTCTACTTTATTTTCTCAAAAAGCTTAGTTTTTCTTCTTGAAAAGAACATTTAAAAAGCTCTTTTTATCGTTCAAAAAGCAAGTTAAGACCAAAATAATATTACAAATATATGTTTACATCAAAGGTTTTTAAACTTAAAAATCGGAAAACCGAAGAAAGATATCTTATTCTATTTTGGTGATTTCAAATAATCCTGAAAAAAATATTTTAAGCTTTAAATCAATTCAAATGCTAATTTTTTATTAAATTCTTGTTGTGATTTATCGTATATCCTACTTTTAAACTTTAAACAAATCAACTATAAAATAAATACAGAAGTCATGAAAAAATTAGGAATGTTATCTATTCTTGCTGCTCTTTTCATTTTAACGAGTTGCAAAGACACCAAGCAAGACAACAGAAACGAAAATGTAAATGATCTTGAGCAACCAGAGATGGAAGAAGAAAGAGGAACTGAACGAGAAATGCGCGAGATTAAAGACGGACATATGGAAACGGATCAAGATGCTGAAGCAGAAAGAACTCTTACAGTAAATATGTCTTCAAAAAGCGGAAGTGAAGTAGAAGGTGAAGTTCACTTTATTAAAAGACATGGAGCTGTTCGTATGGAAGCTAAATTCTCAGGACTTGAACCCAATGGAACGCACGCCATACATTTACATGAAGTAGGCGATTGTAGTTCTGATGACGGAATGTCAACTGAAGGGCATTGGAATCCTACCGATGATAAACACGGAAAATGGGAAGACAGTGATGGATACCACAGAGGAGATATCGGAAATTTGGAAGCTGATGAAAATGGAAATGCCAGCTTAAGCTTTGAATCTGACGAATGGTGTATAGGATGTGACGATGATGAAAAAAATATTATCGGAAAATCTGTTATCGTTCATGCAGATGCTGATGATTTTGAATCACAACCAACAGGAGATGCCGGAGATCGCATCAGCTGTGGAGAAATCAATGAATAAATAATTATTTTTTTAAAGAAAATATTAAAACCGTTTCATATTTCTGAAGCGGTTTTATTTTTTAAGAAGAATTCATAAATAATATCCTACTATTTTTATAAGTTTTACCTTTGAAAAAAATATAAGCACAATTATGGCAAAAAAGCCTTCACATAAAAACGCTAAATTCCCTAAAAAAGGAAAAAAGAAAACTTCTGCTAAGAAAAAAAAGAAATTTTCTTCAAAACAGTTGCAACAATCTTCTGTTGATAAACAACTAAAAAATCCGGAAGCCGGAATGCGTTTAAATAAATATATTTCCAATTCGGGAGTTTGTTCGCGAAGAGATGCAGATATTTATATCGCCTCAGGAAATGTTACCGTAAACGGAGAAGTCATCACACAAATGGGATATAAAGTCAAATTGGATGATGATGTCAGATTTGACGGACGACGTTTAAACCCGGTAAAAAAAGAATATGTTTTATTAAATAAACCCTCCGGATTTTATGTTACCGGAAGTGTAGAAAAACACAATAAAACCGTAATGGATTTAGTGGCGAACGCAAGCCGTAGAAAAATTGTTCCGGTAGGAAAATTAGAAACCAGTAGCAAAGGTTTATTACTTTTTACCAATGATGGAACTTTAGAAAAAAAGTTAGCCCGAAAAGGAATTCGACAGATTTTTCATATTGAACTCAAAAAGCCATTACAATTAGAAGATCTTAAAACTTTGAGAGAAGGAATAGGTATTCAAGAAGGATTTATTAAACCCATAGAAATCGATTATGTAAAAAATAAATCCAAACATCATATAGGTATAGAACTCACCTCTGTAATTCCTCAAGTTATTCAGAAAGTATTTACCAAAATGGGATATGAAATCCTCAATCTTGATCGTGTGGTTTATGGAGAATTAACCAAAAGAAATTTACCGCGCGGACATTTCAGACATTTAACCAAACAAGAAGTCATAAACTTAGGAATGATGTAATAGCTTTTATTAACTTAGGTTAATGTAAACGAGCTTTTATTTGACTATTTTTGCCTCAAATCAATAATTCAAATTAATTATGATGAAAAAGAATATTTTTTTAAGCTTAATTTTAATTGCATTCTTTCAGTTTTCTTTTGCACAAGTAAAATGGGATCTTGATAAAATGCACTCTAATGTTCAGTTTTCTGTTGAACACACCGGAATTTCTTTTGTAGATGGATATTTCAAAAGCGTTGAAGGAGAAATAATCAGTAAAGATGAAAAAGATTTTGAAGAAGCAGAATTCAACTTTACAATTGATGTAAATTCAATTGACACTCGCATACAAGCCAGGAATGATCATTTATTATCAGCTGACTTTTTTGATGCTGAAAAATATGGCTCAATTACTTTAAAAAATGCAAAATTATATAAGAAATACGATAATAAATATTACTTAAAAGGAGATTTAACTGTAAAAGATGTAACCAAACCTGTAGTATTTGACGTGGTTAAAAACGGAGAAATCACAGATGAAGATGGTAAATTACATGTAGGATTTACCGCAAAAACAAAAATCAACAGAATGGATTACAACATCAACTATAATGATAAACTTCCTTCCGGAATTGATGCTGTAGGAAAAGAAGTGAAAATTATGGTTAATATAGAAATGATTCAACAGTAATTCTTCCACTATTAATTTTACAATATTAACGCTGAGAGATAAATTTTCTCTCAGCGTTTTTTTATTTCTAATTTTAAACCTGACATCCTGTCATAAACATTTAGCTGGCATAAAGATTGACTTAAATAAGACAAAAATTAGGAAATTATAAAACATAAGATTATGAGTAAAATAATTGGTATAGACTTAGGAACAACCAACTCATGCGTTTCTGTAATGGAAGGTAATGACCCGGTGGTTATTCCTAATGCTGAAGGAAAAAGAACAACTCCCTCAGTTATTGCTTTTGTAGAAGATGGAGAAATTAAAGTTGGAGAAGAT
>JAJYSY010000004.1 GCA_021793375.1 Bacteroidota bacterium
TTATGACCTGGAACTTGTAAATAGTTTACTTAAACTTCCATCTCTCAATCCATCTATTAATTAAATATTTCTTACAAAAATACACTTTGCAAGTCTAAAGGAACTTGAATTCGAATTCGAATTCAACTTAAAAAAATCAGCGATAATCAGCTTAATCCGCGTCATCTGCGTTCCATTTTTCTCCCCATCTCTTCACCTCGTCTTCTCTTCAACTCCCTATCTCGCACTCTCTCCACCTCAAAAACTCCCCAACTCCCCAAATAACCCTTTCAAAAAAAAGAAAGTATTCAGTTTTTCTTGTGGTAAAACTCCTTTTAAATTATCTTGTGGTTTTTAATTCTTTAATTACTTTTCTATGTCTGAAAAAAAACGGCTTTTTCTGGTTGATGCTTATGCTTTAATTTTTAGAGGATATTACGCCTTTATTAGAAATCCGCGAATCAACTCTAAAGGACAGGACACTTCCGCTATTATGGGATTTACCAATTCGCTTTTTGATGTGATCAGACGAGAAAACCCCGATCATCTGGGCGTATGTTTTGATAAAGGAGGAAGCCACGCCAGAACGGAAATGTATGAAGAATATAAAGCGCACCGCGATGAAACTCCGCAGGTTATCCGTGAATCTATTCCCATCATAAAAGATATCCTCAAAGCCATGCACATTCCCATTGTAGAATTGGAAGGAATTGAAGCAGATGATATCATCGGAACCTTGGCAAAACAAGCGGAAAAACAAAACTATAAGGTATATATGGTTACCCCGGATAAGGATTTTGCGCAGTTGATTTCAGAAAATATCCTGATGTACAGACCTTCAAGAATGGGCAATGGAACTGAAATTTGGGGCGTGCCGCAGGTACAAGAAAAGTTTGGTGTGGAACGTCCGGAGCAAGTCATCGATTATTTGGGTATGCGCGGAGATGCAGCAGATAATATTCCTGGAATTCCGGGAGTGGGAGATAAAACCGCCAAAAAGTTTATCGCCCAATACGGCGGATTGGAAGGCTTATTGGCCAATACCGATCAGCTGAAAGGAAAGATGAAAGAAAAAGTAATCGCTCACGCCGAACAAGGAAGATTATCTCGAAGATTGGCCACTATCATCACCGATTGCGATGTGCAGTTCAATGAAAAAACCTACGAATTAACTCCGCCGGATTTAGAAAAAGTATTGGAGATTTTTAAAGATTTAGAGTTTAGAAGATTGACTAAACAGCTGGTGAATATGTATAACCAATCCATAGATACTTCAAAAGGATTGACGGTAAAATCGCAAAATACACAAGAAAAAGCTAAGCCCAAACCGGTGGCAGGAGCCGGACAATTTTCTCTATTTGGAAATGAAACCGAAGAAAATGTAAATCTCGAGGATTTGCAAGGATTTAAAACCCTTGAAAACACCCCGCATTTTTATCAGCTGGTAGAACCCGGATTGGGAATAAAACTTTTTATAGAAAAACTCTTACAACAACCTTCGGTTTGCTTTGATTTGGAAACCACTTCGTTAAATACTTTAGACGCCAAAATTGTGGGTGTAGCTTTCAGCTGGGAAGCAGGAAAAGGATATTATGTGCCGCTTCCCAAAGATAAAACACAAGCGCAAAGTACAATGGAACAACTCCGTCCGTTTTTTGAAAATGAAAAAATCGAAAAAATCGGACAAAATTTAAAGTACGATGTTAAGGTTTTGATGAATTATCAGATTTCTTTAAAAGGGGAAATCTTTGATACCATGTTGGCACATTATATCATCAACCCGGATATGCGCCATAATATGGATGTTTTAGCAGAAACTTACCTCAATTATTCCCCTATGCCGATAGAAAAACTCATCGGTAAAAAAGGGAAATCGCAAAAATCTATGCGCAGTATTCCGTTGGAAGAGCAAAAAGAATATGCGGTGGAGGATGCAGATATCACCCTACAGCTGAAACAGTTTTTTGTGGAAGAACTCAAGGAAGCAGAAAATGAACACTTATTCCATCAAATTGAAATTCCGTTGTTGAGTGTTTTAGCCGAAATGGAAAGAGAAGGAATCCGCTTGGATAAAGATTTTTTAGAAAGTCTGACAGAAGCTTTAAACAAGGATATCATCGCTTTGGAAAAACAGGTTTTTGAAGTTGCAGAAGAGGAATTTAACATAGGTTCGCCCAAACAATTGGGAGAAATTCTGTTCGGAAAATTAAAACTGGTAGAAAAACCTAAAAAAACCAAAACCGGACAATATTCTACTGCAGAAAATATTTTATCTACCTTGGCAGGGGAACATGAAATCGTTAAAAATGTATTGGAATGGCGAGGTTTGATGAAGTTGAAAAATACTTATATCGAAGCTTTGCCCAAACAAATTCACCCGAAAACCAATCGCGTACACACTGAATATCTACAAACTGTGGCGGCCACCGGAAGGTTGAGTTCCATTAATCCCAACCTGCAAAATATTCCGATCAGAACCAAAAGAGGACGCCAAGTCAGAAAAGCATTTGTGTCTAAAGATGAAAAGTATGTCTTGCTGGCAGCGGATTATTCTCAAATAGAACTCCGTATTATCGCTGCGCTCAGTCAAGAAGATCATATGATTGAATCCTTTGCCAAAGGCGAGGATATTCATGCTTCTACCGCAGCCCGAATTTTTCAAGTCAAACCCGAAGAAGTAACCCGAGAACAACGCGCCAATGCCAAAACAGTAAACTTTGGAATCATCTATGGCGTTTCTGCTTTCGGATTAAGTCAGCAAACGGATTTAAGCAGAAAAGAAGCCGGAGAATTGATTAAAACTTATTATAAAACTTATCCAAAACTGCGAGATTATATCGAAGACCAAAAGGAATTTGCTCGCGAAAACGGATATGTAACCACTGTGATGAACAGAAGACGCTATTTAAAAGATATCACCGCCCGAAATCATATGGTCAGAAGTGCTGCAGAGCGAAATGCGGTGAATGCTCCCATTCAAGGAAGTGCGGCAGATATCATCAAAAAAGCGATGATCGATATCCAGAAAATTCTAAAAGAAGGAAATTATAAATCCAAAATGCTCTTACAAGTGCATGACGAATTGGTGTTTGATATTCATAAAGACGAACTGGAAGAATTAAAAGAAGTGATTAAAACCAATATGGAGTCCGCTTTTAAACTTACTGTTCCGCTGGAAGTAGAAATCGGAATCGGTCAAAACTGGTTGGAAGCACATTAAAAAAATCACCCATGCGAAGTACAAAATTCTATTTGATAGCTGTTTTTTGTTTGCTGCTCTGGAGTTGTCAGCAGGAGAAAACCCAACAAAATTCGGTAAACGAAAAGCAAGAAATTAAGACGAAAACTTCAAAAAAATATGCGATTGCTCTTCACGGCGGAGCTGGAGCTATGGATAAAAATCTGATGCCGGATTCTTTGCAACAAGCTTATCAAGAAAAACTGGAAGAAGCAGTAGAAGCCGGGTATCAAGTGTTGAAAAACGAAGGAAGTGCGGTGGAAGCCGTACAAAAAGCCATAAATATATTAGAGGACAGTCCGCTGTTTAATGCGGGAAAAGGAGCGGTTTTAAATCACCAAGAAAAACCGGAATTAGACGCTTCTATTATGGAAGGAAAAACCTTAAACGCCGGAGCTGTAGCCGGAGTCAGTCGCATAAAAAATCCAATAGATTTAGCTATTTCGGTGATGGAAAATTCCAAGCATGTAATGTTGTCCGGAGCGGGGGCAGAGCAGTTTGCAGAAGAACAAAACTTTGAAAAAGTAGAAGAAGATTATTTTATCACTCCCGAGCGTTTGAAAGCGGTGAGAGCAGCCAAAAAAAACGAAAAAGGAAAAACAGCTTATTATGATAAAAACTTAAACGCCGATAAAATGGGAACTGTGGGAGCTGTAGCCTTGGATCAAGAAGGAAATTTGGCAGCGGGAACTTCCACCGGCGGATTAAACAACAAAAGATTTGGAAGAATTGGAGATTCCCCGATTATAGGAGCAGGAAATTATGCAAACAATAAAACCTGTGCCGTCTCCGGAACGGGAGAAGGAGAATATTACATCCGCGGAAATGTAGCTTATGATTTATCGGCATTGATGGAATATTCCGGACTGTCTGTCAAAGAAGCCGCACAGAAAATAATCCACGAAAAACAACCCAAGTTAGGCGGCAGCGGCGGACTCATCGCTATGGATAAAGAGGGAAATATCAGCATGGAATTCAACACCTTCGGAATGTTCAGAGCCTATAAAAACGAAAGCGGAGAAATGCAAGTGAAGATTTTTGAGGAATAAACGGAGGCTGAAGTTGAATTCCAACTTGAATTTAAAAAAAATCAGCGATAATCAGCTTAATCTGAGTCCTCTACATTATCTGTGTTCTATTCTTAAAAGAGTTTTTCTTTCGCCTCTTCAAGGCTAACTTTACTTTTACTTTTCACAGGGCTTTGCCCTATGTTAACTGATTTCGCTCTTTCAGAGCTTTTTTATAAAATCAGTTTTTAGAGCTTTAAATAATAATATTTTCTTTGCGGGGCTTGCGTTATAACTTTGATTCTAAATTTGAAATAAATCCGTGAAAATCAGCTCAATCCGCGTTATCCGCGTTCTGTTTTTCTTCCCATCTCCCCATCTCCCCATCTCGTTTTCTCTTTAACTCCCTATCTCTCAACTCAGAAACTCCCCTCTACAAATCTCACTACTAACTGCTCACTACTCACTACTAACTAAATCCATATCTCGATACAATTCCTTCCTTTCAGTTCGGAATCACTCGATATGACAGGTTTTTAAAATCAAACTTGAATTTAAAAAAATCAGCGATAATCAGCTTAATCTGTGTTCTTCACGTTATCTGTGTTCTATTCTTAAAAGAGTTTTTCTTTCGCCTCTTCAAGGCTAACTTTACTTTTAGTTTTCACAGGGCTTTTCCCTATGTTAACTGATTTCGCTCTTTCAGAGCTTTCCTATAAAATCAGTTTTTAGAGCTTTAAATAATAATATTTTCTTTGCGGGGCTTGCGTTATAACTTTGATTCTAAACTTGAAATAAATCCGTGAAAATCAGCTCAATCCGCGTTATCTGCGTTCTGTTTTTCTTCCCATCTCCCTATCTCGCACTCTCTCCAACTCAAAAACTTTCCTTTACAAATCTCACTACTGACTACTCACTACTGACTACTCACTACTCACTACTCATTACTCACTACTCATAAACTCCCTAACCCAAATCACCTTACCATTTTTTATGTCAACCCCACAATATTTTGTATTTTTCGGAGGAATATTTCTCTCTGATTTATGAAGATTTTTAAACGCTCTTTGCGGAATAGATTTTTCTTCAGCTTGATTATGCTGGTGCTTTTTGCTGCCGGATTAATTGCTATTGTGACGATTTATAAATTTAGAGACGAATCCAAACACTATCAACAAGATAAATTAGAAAGAAAAGTAGCTTCCATTAAGGCCAGCATCAATTATCAGATTGAAAACACCACTTACCCGGTGGAAACCAAATATATCCCTCTGATTTTTAAAGATAAGATCTACGAAATCAGTCATATTCACGATACCCAAATCGGATTTTATGATTTAGACGGGAAACTTTTAAAATCCTCTCGGGCTTCTTTTAAATCTTCAACAGAAGAGGATCAACTTTCTGAAATGATTTTATTTCAGTTGAAAAATACCGCCGGAAATCACTTTAGCTATCAACACACCGATGAAGACGGACAAAGGATTATGTCTTCTTTTAGTTATATCACCGATACGCATTTTAAACCTTTGGCGATTTTAAGTTTACCCAAAATTGAAAGCGATGGAATTTTAGAAAAAGAATTGCGTGATTTCCTGTTGATTTTAAGTCAAGTTTATATTGTGTTGATGATGGCAGCAGTGGTTTTATCCTACTTCTTTTCCAGGTACATCACCAAATCTTTAAATGCGGTAAGCGATAAAATTTTTAAAACCCGTTTAGATCAAAAAAATCAACGTATTCGTATTGAAAACATTCCGATAGAAATCACCGGACTTGCCAATGCTTATAATTCTATGGTAGATGAATTGGAGGAAAGCGCAGAAAAATTAGCCACCAGTGAAAGGGAACAAGCTTGGCGTGAAATGGCAAAACAAATTGCTCATGAAGTGAAGAACCCTTTGACTCCTATGCGCTTGAGTATGCAGAGTTTTGAACGCAGATTTGACCCTGAAGATCCGGATAATAAAGAAAAAGTAAAAGCTTTCAGCCGAACTATGATTGAACAAATCGATATTATGAGCGAAGTAGCCTCGGCTTTTTCAGATTTTGCTAAAATGCCAAAACCTCAAAATGAATTGCTGAATATTCCCGAAGTTGTCCAATCCGGGTTGAGTATTTTTAACCAAGATAAAATCAAGTTTTCTACCACCAATTCGGAGATTTTTACCCTTTTTGATCGCACACAACTCATTAGAATTACTACAAATTTGGTGAAAAATGCCATTCAAGCTTGTCAAAATTGTGAAAATCCTGAAATAAAAGTCCGAATTGAAGAAACGAAGAAAAATGTTATTCTCAAAGTAGAAGATAATGGAAAAGGCATTTCCGATGAACACAAAAATCGTATTTTTGAACCTAAATTTACCACAAAATCCAGTGGAATGGGATTAGGTTTAGGAATTATCAAACAGATTATGGAAAATTATAATGGAAAAATTTATTTTGAATCTGTTTTAAATAAAGGAACAACTTTTACGGTAGAAATACCCAAAACAACTTAAAAATATGAATTACAACAATATTTACGTCAACACAGAAAATGGAATTTCAACTTTAGTTATCGATCGTCCAAAGAAGTTAAATGCTTTAAATCGAGAGACTTTAGAAGAAATTCATCAAGCATTCAAAAGCTTTAAAGAAGATAAAAATACCAAGGTAATCCTCCTCACCGGAAGTGGAGAAAAAGCTTTTGTTGCCGGAGCGGATATCTCGGAATTTGCAGATTATTCTGTTGAGCAAGGAGCAGATTTAGCAGCTTCAGGACAGGAAAAAGTATTTGATTATATCGCTAATTTTCCAAAACCGGTAATTGCAGCAGTAAATGGTTTTGCCCTTGGCGGCGGATTGGAATTGGCGATGTCTGCTCATTTTAGAGTAGCTTCAACAAATGCGAAATTAGGTTTGCCGGAAACCTCTTTAGGTGTAATTCCCGGATATGGAGGAACACAGCGTTTGCCGCAATTAATCGGAAAAGGCAGAGCTATGGAATTGATTATGACCGCCGGAATGATCAATGCAGATAAAGCTTTGGAGTATGGATTGGTCAACCACGTAGTTCCCTTGGAGGAATTGATGGATTTAGCCCAAAAAATAGCCGGAAAAATATTAAATAATTCTATGGTTGCCATCGCAAAAGCAATTGACGCCATCAATGCGAATTATGATCATACCATAAACGGTTTTGAAAGAGAAATCAAAAAATTTGGAGACAGCTTTGGAACAGAAGATTTTAAAGAAGGAACTTCTGCGTCCTTATAAAAAAGAAAAGCTGATTTCCCGGGAGAATAATTTTAAAGAAAAATAGAATTCTATTAAAAACCCTTTAAGGTTGTAGAAAACTTAAAGGGTTTTGTTTTTTGTTAAACTTTCTACTCTTCAAATTTTTTCAGTTTTTTGGGAACTAATAAAAGTATGGTGAGAAAAGTCAGAATACTGAAAACAATCATTCCATAAAAAATATGTTGATTGGCGATATGCAAAGCTTGTTTGATAAAATCTACAGCTTGTAGCGAAAGCTCAGAGTTTTTTAATTCTTCTAAAACATTTTCTACTTTTTTGGAAACATCCAAATCCGTTTTATTCAATTCTTTTGCATAAGTGGCATTAAAAATAGCTCCAAAAATAGCTGCTCCCAAACTTTGTCCTAAATATCTGGCAAACTGATTGGTTCCGGTTACCACGCCGCGTTTATCCCAATCTACCACAGATTGAATTCCCACAATAGTCGGGGTGGAAATCAATCCGAATCCCGCGCCTAAGAAAATCAAATTAATTACCAGTAAATATATCGGTTGAGGCCAGGGAATCAATAAAAAACCTATACAAGAAAGCATGACTAAAATCACGCCGATGAGTTCTGTGTTTCTAAATCCTATTTTGAGATATAACCTACCCGATAAGGCAGATGCCGTGGGCCAGCCAATACTCATGGAAGTGAGGATCAATCCGGATAAAATCACGTTAAAACCTAAAGAAGCCTGCATAAAAGTAGGCAAATAAACTTGAGGTCCCATCATGGTAATTCCCAATCCGACTACTGCTAAATTTGAACCTAAAAAAGTTCTGTTGGTCAATACCCATCCCGGTAAAATTGGAGATTTCGCCCGACGTTCCACAAAAATAGAAACGGCTAACATCAATACAATCAAGAAAAATAAAACTGCACTTTGCCAAGATAACCAAGCCCAACTTTGTCCGCCGTTGAGCAAGAAAACAATCAGACTTACCAAAAATCCGGAAATACTTAAAGCACCCCAATAATCGATATAAGCTTTTTGTTTGGTGATTTTTTCTTTTAAAAACATTCCAATCAAAACCATTGCAATGATTCCCAAAGGAATATTGATGATAAAAATCCATCTCCAATTGATATATTCTGCCAAACTCCCACCGATAACCGGTCCTAAAAGTCCGGAAACACCCCAAACACTGGAAAGCCAACCTTGGATTTTTGCGCGTTCTTCAATGGTATAAATATCTCCGGCAATGGTTGCCGCAATAGCCATAATAGCTCCTCCGCCAATTCCTTGAATCCCTCTGAAAGCAATTAAAGAATAAATATCCCAAGCTGCAGCAGAGGTGGCAGAACCCAATAAGAAAACTCCGATTCCGAAAAGTAAAATCTTTTTCCGCCCATACAAATCTGCCAATTTTCCGTAAAGCGGAATAGTGGCAGTTTGTGTTAATAAATAAATCGAAAAAACCCAGGAGAAAATTTTAAACCCACCAATATCTGCTACGATTTCAGGAATTACCGTAGAGATTACCGCGATATCCATAGCTGCTAAAAACATGGTCAGCATTAAAGCTGCTAAAATCCAGTTTCTTTTCAGTTCAGGTTGAGAGTTTGTCATGGAAATAGAAAAATAATGGGCAAAAATACCGGAAATTTTAAGGATAAGACAAGCTTTAACGAAAGAAGAAAAATTCCGAATTTTAAATTAATTGCGGATAGAGATGTGTAAATTTGTTGATTTTTAAAGTTAACCTACAAAAGCATTATAGTTTTATATATTTTTGGCTGATTTTATGATGAAAAAAATAGTTTTTCTGCTTTTTTTGTTTCCTGTGTTGGTTTTTAGTCAAGAAATAAAACCGCAATATACTTTTGATATTGATTATACTTATGGAAGTATTTTGCCGCACAGCAAAAAAATATATCACCTGATTTCGCATCATCCGGAAGGGATTTTTGTAGCAGCCAATAAAAAAACTTTTGGCGAAAAAGAATGGGAATCCAGGTTGAATTATCCGGATTATGGAATGACTTTTCATTATCAAAACAATAAAAACGAAACCTTAGGAGATTTATACGGTTTATATTTACACTATAATTTCTACTTTTTTCAAAGGAATTTACAATTTAGAATAGGTCAGGGAATTGCTTACAGTACAAATCCTTATCACAAACACAAGAATTACAGAAACCTTGCCTACGGATTGAATTTTATGCCGGCAACTTTTTTTATGTTTTCTTATCAAAAAGAAAATATCTGGGAAGGCTTGGGGTTAAATGCAGGGGTGTATTTAATTCATCATTCCAATGCAAAAATCCGCACGCCGAATACCAGTACAAATACGGTGGGGGGCAAAGTTGGGAATTCATTATGCTTTAGATCATCAGCACAAACGAGAATATATTCCCAAACAAGAAAAAGATTCTGCTTTTTTTGAACCAATTCACCTGAATTTTACGCTGAGAACCGGAGTGCATGAAAGTCATATTATTGGCAGCGGACGTTATCCGTTTTACAATATATCGGTTTATGCAGATAAAAAAATCAGTCCGTCCAGTGGTTTTCAAGTAGGAGTGGATTTGTTGTTGTCGCGGATGAGAAAAAGAGAAATCAAAACAATGGGAGAAGCATTTCCGGAAAAAGATATCAATCCCGAAGCAGATTACAAAAGAGTGGGAGCTTTTGTTGGATATGAATTGTATATTAATAAATTGTCTTTTGAACCTCAGTTAGGCTATTTTATTTACAATAAGTACGGAGAAGATAAAGCGATTTATCAGCGATTAGGTTTGAAATATTATTTGCATGAAAACTTTTTTACCGGATTTGGTTTACTTTCTCAATCCACCAAAGCAGAAGCTTTAGAAATTACTTTTGGCGTAAGATTATGAAAAGAAAATGGATTTTTATTTTAGCTGTTTTTTGGCTGTTCAGCAGTTGTGATACAGATTCCGGAGTGGATTGTTTTAAAAAACAAGGAAGAATAATTACAGATAGAGCTGAGGTAGAAGAATTTTCTAAAATCAGTATTTCCAAAGGAATTGAACTTTATATCAAACAAGCAGAAGAATATAAAGTCAGGGTAGAAGCGGGAAAAAATTTTATAGATGATATAAAGTTTTTTGTAGAAGATGGAGAATTATTTATAAAAGATAATAGCAATTGCCAGATGTTGAGAAATTATCATCCTGCTAAAGTTTATGTTTCCACGCCAAAATTGGAAAATATTTATTCTTCTTCTCAATATAATATCTCTTCAGAAGGCGTGCTGAAGTTTCCAAAATTGCAATTACAATCCGGACTTGTGAGCGAAACCCCTTCAGGGATTTATAACTTACAAATCGAAAACGAAGAATTGAAAATTCAAGATAATGTTTCTGCTGTTTATCAAATTCAAGGGAAAACCAATAATTTGGAAGTTTGGTTTTGGGGACAAAATGGAAGGTTTGAAGGCGAAAACCTAAAAGCTAAAGAAATTCAAGTCTATCATAGAAGCGCAAATGATATGTTTGTTTATCCTTTAAATAAAATCAGTGGAACAATTCGATTAACCGGAAATGTGGTGTTAAAAAATATTCCATCTGAAATTGAAGTGGAGGAATTATCTACCGGAAAATTGATTTTTCCTGAAGAATAATACAGCAAAAAACTTTTAATTATCTCTCAAATCCTATTGTTGAAAAACATAAAAATTCACTGATTTCTTTTCATTTTTCAAAAAATAATTGAATAATGATTATGTTTGTCAAACTAAAAAACAAGATCTTATGAAAATTAAACTAATACCAATAGCATTGGCAGGAATGCTATTTTTTGCTTCTTGTGGAGAAAATAAAACCCAAGAAACAGCAAAAAAAGCGGAAAAAGAACAAGTGGAAACTTCTGATGAAAAGGATTTTGACTATTTATTAGAAGAATTTGCAGATATAAAAGTTTTAAATTATGACATCCCCGGTTGGGATGAACTTTCTTTAAAACAAAAAAAATATGTTTATTATTTGGTGCAAGCCGGATTGGAAGGAAGAGATATTTTCTGGGATCAGAATTATAAACACAACTTAAAAATCAGAAAAGCTTTAGAAAAAATTTATACTACTTATGAAGGAGATAAATCTTCTGAAGATTGGAAAAACTTTGAAATCTACCTGAAAAGAGTTTGGTTTGCTAACGGAATTCACCATCATTATTCCAATGTGAAATTCAATCCTCATTTTGAAAAAGATTATCTAAAAAATCTTCTGGAAGAAACACAAACAGAATTAGAAGAGGAAATTTTAGAAGTTATTTTTAATGAAGAAGACAGTAAAAAAGTAAACTTAGACAGCTCAAAAGGATTGATAAGCGGTTCTGCAGTAAACTTTTTTGGTCCGGATATCACCGCAGATGAAGTAGATGAACATTATGAAGCTATGGAATCTCCAAACCCGGATAAACCTTTGTCTTTCGGGTTGAATTCTAAACTGGTAAAAGAAGGTGGAAAACTAAAAGATTTAGTTTGGAAAAGCGGCGGAATGTATGGAGAAGCCATAGATAAAATGATAGGTTGGTTAGAAAAAGCACAGGAAGTTGCCGAAAATGAGCAGCAAGCAAAAGCTTTGGGATTATTGATTGAATTTTATCAAACCGGAGATTTACAAACTTGGGACGATTACAGCGTGGCTTGGACAAAAGCAACGGATGGAGATATTGATTTTATCAACGGATTTATAGAAGTTTATGACGATCCTAAAGGATATAAAGCAACTTTTGAATCCGTGGTGCAAATCACAGATTTTGATATGTCTGAAAAAATGCAAATCGTAGGAGAAAATGCCCAATGGTTTGAAGATAATTCTCCGATTATGGACGAGCACAAAAAGAAAAAAGTTGTGGGGGTAATCTATAAAACTGTAAATGTTGCCGGATTAGGCGGAGCAACTTCTCCAACTTCTCCTATCGGAATTAATTTACCCAACCAAGAATGGATCAGAGAACACGAAGGAAGTAAATCGGTTTCTCTTGGAAATATCATCCACTCTTATAGCGAAGCAGGCGGAAGCGAGATGTTGCAAGAATTTGCTTACACCAAAGAAGAAGCTGAACTTTCTAAAAAATATGGAGAAGTAGCAGATAATATCCACACTACTTTACACGAAGTGGTGGGGCATGCTTCCGGAAGATTAAACACCGGAGTGGGCGAGCCAAAACAAACATTAAAGAGCTATGCTTCCACGATTGAAGAGGGAAGAGCAGACTTGGTGGGATTATATTATATGAGAGATCCAAAAATGCAAGAATTAGGTTTGACAGATGATTACAAAAAACTGTCTGAAGCCGGTTATAACGACTACATTCGAAACGGAATGATGACGCAATTAACCCGAATCGAACCGGATCATGATATTGAAGAATCTCATATGAGAAATCGTGCTTGGATCAGTCATTATGTTTTTGAACAAGGAGAAAAAGAAAATATTATCGAGAAAAAAGTAGAAGACGGAAAAACTTATTTTGTCGTCAACGATCACGATAAATTACGTGAACTTTTCGGAAAACTTTTAAGAGAAGTACAGCGCATAAAATCTGAAGGAGATTTTGAAGCGGCTAAAAACTTAGTGGAAAACTATGGCGTAAAAGTTGATCAAGAAATCCATAAAGAAGTTTTAGCAAGAAATGAAAAGATAAAAACTGCACCTTACGGAGGGTTTGCCAATCCGATTTTAACACCGGAAAAAGATGAAGATGGAGAAATTAAAGATATTAAAGTTTCTCATCCAAAAAGCTTTGCAGAACAGATGTTGAATTACGCTAAAGAATACAACAACCTCCCGGATGAAAATTAATTTTTAAGCAAAAGAAAAAGTTTTTATAATGCCTTAAAGGAAAAATCTTTTAAGGCATTTTCTTTTTCTTACATTTGCATCATATTTAAATCAAGCAAATGATTCAATCAATGACCGGATTTGGGAAAAGCAGTATAGACTTATCCCAAAAGAAAATAAACATTCAACTCAGATCTTTAAACAGCAAAAGATTAGATATTTACAGCAGAATTCCCACTGTTTATCGTGAAAAAGAGTTGATTTTTCATAAACTGATCAGTGAAAGCTTAACCCGCGGAAAAGTTGATTTTACCCTTTCTGTGGAATACACTTTAGGCGGAAGAGGTTCAACAATAAACCGCGCAACTGTCCAACAGTATATGGAAGAATTAAAAGCTATTGTTTCAGAAGAAACCTCGGAAATAGAATTATTGAAAATGGCCGTGAGATTACCTGATGCAGTAACTCCGGCAGCAGCAGAAATAGATGAAAAAGAATTTGAAGGCATTAAAAAATGTTTATCGGAAGCTTTAAAAAACCTTAATGAATACCGCAGTGATGAAGGAAAAGCATTGGAAGAAGATTTCAAAATCCGCATCGAAAACTTAACGGATTTATTAAAACAAGTAGAAGAAGTTGATCCTGAGCGCATCAAAGTAATGCGAAAAAGATTGGAAACCGCTTTGGCAGATTTAAAAGTTGAGGTGGATGAAAATCGCTTTGAACAAGAATTGGTTTTTTATATTGAAAAATATGATATCACCGAAGAAATCACACGCTTGAGAAATCATTTGAATTATTTTACTGAAACTTTAAATCTACCGGAATCCAACGGAAGAAAATTAGGGTTTATCACCCAAGAAATGGGAAGGGAAATCAATACTATTGGAAGTAAATCCAATGATGCAGCCATGCAAAAACTGGTGGTTCAGATGAAAGATCAGTTAGAAAAAATAAAAGAACAAATCTTAAATGTATTATGAGTAAAAAAGGAAAACTCTTTGTTTTTTCAGCTCCTTCCGGATCGGGAAAAACTACAATTGTCAGACATTTATTGTCAAAAAAGGAGTTTAATTTAGATTTTTCTATTTCTGCCACTTCTCGCGAGCCTCGTTCTAATGAAGAAGATGGAAAAGATTATTATTTTATGAGCACCCGAGAATTTAAAGATCATATTAAAAATGATGATTTTTTAGAGTGGGAAGAAGTTTACAGAGATAATTTCTATGGGACTTTAAAAACAGAGGTAGAACGCATTTGGGAAGAAGGAAAACATGTGATTTTCGATATTGATGTGGTAGGAGGATTGGCGATTAAGAAGATTTTTCCGGAACGTACTTTAGCGGTTTTTGTAAAACCTCCAAATATTGAGGAGTTGAAAATCCGCTTAAAAAAACGCGGAACAGAAAGCGAAGAAAAAATCAGTATGCGTGTGGCAAAAGCTTCGATAGAAATGGCAACCGCTCCACAGTTTGATTATATTATTGTTAACAACGAACTGAATTCTGCTTTAAATGATGCAGAAGAGTTGGTTAGAAATTTCTTGAAGAAATAATTTTTTATAAAACTCACCTATAAAAAAACAAGCGTTTGAAAATTTTCAAACGCTTGTTTTGTTTTAAAAGATTCTCTGAAATTTAATCTTCTTTTACCTCTTTGAGCAATTCCTTAACGGCAGTTTCAAGTTGTCTATCTTTTCCGTTTAGGAATTCTTCATAAGGTAATTCCACCTCAATATCCGGATCTAATTCCAAGTTTTCTGTAGGTCTTCCTTCTGCACCAATTGTGGCCACCATCGGAATTCCAAAAACTATGGTAGGATCGATTTGTTGTTCCCACCAAACAGCAGTTCCGGTTCCGGCAACAGGCATTCCCACCAGCTTTCCGATTCCGTTTTGTTTATAAACATACGGGAAGATAAAAGCATCGGAATAATTTCCTTCGCTCATTACCACAATACTGGGTTTTGCCCATCTGTCTGCCGGTTCTCCACCTTTGGTGAGATTTCCTTGTGGAGCAAATTTCAGATAAGCTTCTCCGCTTAAGAAAGTATTTAAATCGTTGTGTAACCAACCACCGCCGTTAAAACGCGTATCTACCACCAAAGCTTTTTTGTCTAAATGTTTACCCATTACTCGATCGTAAACATCTCGATAACTTCCGTCGTTCATGCCTTCTACGTGCACATATCCCAATTGTCCGTCACTCAAGGAATCCGTCATTTTTTCCATAGTGGAAACCCAACGTTTATACATCAATTGTTGTTGTTTTCCTAAAGAAATAGGTTTGATGGTTTTATCAAAAGTGGTTTTTCCACGTTTAAAAGTCAATCTGATATTTTTATTTTCAAGATTGGTTAAATACTTATTCCAGTTTTCATCAGCAGAGATCTTTTCTCCATTTATTTTAGTGATAATATCTCCTTTTTTAACCTTAGAATCTGCTTTATCTACCGGTCCACCGGCTAAAATTTCTGAGATTTTTATACCTTCTCCCTCATAAGTTTCGTCATATAATAATCCGAAAGAAGCAGTTTTTTCTGCATTGTTGAATTTAGGTGTATATCTTCCTCCGGTGTGAGAAGCATTTAATTCTCCTAACAATTCGCTTAATAAAATCTGAAAATCATAGTTGTTGTTGATATGCGGTAAAAATTTGGCATATTCATCTCTAAACATTTCCCAATCAATTCCGTGAATTTCAGGATCGTAAAACTTTTCTCTTACCTGACGCCAAGCGTGATGATAAATATATTCGCGTTCTGCAGCAGGATCAACTTGCATTTCTGTGTTGATAGGAATAGCAGAAACCTTTCCGGAAGAAGCATCAACTTTTACTAAGCTTCCTCTTTTGCTGAGAATAATAGTTTTTTCATCTTCGCTTAAATGAAGTTTGCTGTAAGAAGTTCCCAATTTTGCCAAGATTTTTGTTTTATGTGTTCTTGGTTCGGTAACCCACAAATCATAGCCTTTTTCAAAAGCTGCCAAATAATATAATTTGCTGCCATCTTTGTTTAAAGCATAATCGCTGATACTGGCACTGTTGATGGTTAATTTAACTTTTCTATTGTCAAGATTTTCTAACTCTAATTCTAAAGGCTCTACTTTTTTCTTCTTTTTATCTTTTTTCTTGTCTTTTTTGTCTTCTTCCTGATCTTCTTTCTTTTCTAATTCTTTTTTGAGCTTATGCTCATCTTCACTTAAAGTGAAATCATCATAAGCTTTTTGATCAAAGAAAACTGCATAAATATCTTCTTCCTTACTTCCTTGATAAGCCAAAGATTTACGACCTAATTTACTGCTTTTATAAGTCATAACTTTTCCTTCTAAAGCCCATTTTGCACTGTGATCTCCAAAACCACTATTCACCGGATGAACGATTTCTCCTTTTCCGTCAGCAGCGATTAAAGCAGTGTTAGAAGTAGTGAAATGTCCTTTTTCATCATCAACCAAAAGCCATTTACTGTCCGGACTCCATTCAAAATCCCAATCTCCATCGCTGTAAGAATGGTTGTGACCTTTAGGAAGGATAGTGGTTTTTTTACCACTTTTTAAATCCATTACTTTTAAGATATTTCTGTTTTCTATATAAGCAACTTTTTTTCCGTCAGGAGAAAATTTCGGTTGAAATTCTTCTGCATCTGTAGCGATTAATTCTTCTATATTTAAAGTAGTGGCAGCATAGAAAAACTTTTCTTCAGGGTGTTTTAAACTCGCTTTATAAATATTCCAGCTACCTTCTTTTTCTCCGGAAAAAATCAAAGTTTCAGAATCCGGAGACCATCCGATCATACGTTCTTGTTCAGCAGATTTGGTAATGCGTTTGGTTTGTTTGTTATCCACTCCGGTAACAAAAATTTCTCCGCGATTGACAAAAGCAATTTGTTTTCCGTCAGGACTGACTTTAAACTCTGTAACACTATTGATTTTTTTATGATCAATCGTGTTATATCCGGGAGTGTTTTTTACTTCAACCGATATTTTTTGAGCATCCGCATTTTTGGTTTTTGTATAGATTTCTCCTTTCCAGCTGAAAGCCATTTTCCCTTGTTTATCTATACTTAAGCTTCTCACCGGAAAATTTTCAAAATCTGTGAGTTGTTCTTCCGTTTGATTTGCTAAAGTGTGTTTATAAATATTGAGGTCTCCATTTTTTTCGCTGGTGTAAAAGATAGCTTTTCCATCATTGCTGAATAGGGGTTTTCTGTTCTCATGTTTATCGGCAGTGATTTGCTGATAACTGTCTTTTTCAAGATCATAAATCCAAATGTCACGGGTGATATCTGCTTTTTCATGTTTTCTGTGATAATCTTCATACCCTTTTACATTTTGGAAAACCAATTTATTTCCTGCTGCATTAAATCTTGCATTATCTACTCCGGCGGCGGTTAGTAATTTTGCTCTTCCGCCTTCAGTAGGAATTAAATACAGGTTTTGAAAATAACGCAGTCCCGGAAAACGAACACTTTCTGCAGGCGCATCTCTTCTGCTTCCCACCAAAACATTTTTGTTGTCCGGGGTAAAATCATACGCAAAATCATCTGCGCTGTGGTAAGTTATTCTGGTTTGTTTTCCTCCTTCTGCCGGCATGGTGTAAACATCAAAATTTCCATATCTATCATTTGAAAAGGCAATGGTTTTTCCGTCATGACTCCAAACCGGATGTTTGTAATGTGCATCTCCCGCAGTGAGCGGAGTTGCAATTCCGCCGGTGGCGTTTACTTTATAAATATTGCCCATATACCCGAAAAGGATTTCTTGACCATCAGGAGAAATGACAGGGTCTTGCAGCCATTTTGCTGTACGGTCTTGAGCAAATGAAAAAGTAAAAACTAAAAGTAAAAAACTCGATAATAAAAAGTTTTTCTTCATTAGATAATTATTTCTGTGATTAAAAAAATTAAGTTTACTTAAAAATTCATTCCTTGAATTTTATGATAAATTCGCAAAGCTTCTCCATCGGTCAGAGAAGCTAATTCACTACAGATATCAATTAAGTTTTGATAGGTAGATTTGTTTTCAAAAGTAAAATCAGGCAGAAAACTTTTTAAAATTAGGTTTTCATATTGCCCTGAATTTCCTTGTGTTTTTCTTTCAAAAGTTTGGGTGAAAGTTTCCAATAATGTGTTGATGATTTTATATCCGGCAATTTCTTTTTCTACCACTTGTTGGCTGTTATATACATTTTTAACGCTTAAAGCAATAATATCATCGATTTGAGCTTTATATTTGGATTTGTCTAACAAGGCAAAATCAAATTCTCCGGAAAGAATTTTTTCTTCATTTTCCAAGAAAATAGAAATAGTATCTTTGATTAAAGTGCTGATGGCCAAAGCTCTTAAATAACTCACTCTTGCTTTGGTGGTGGTCAGCGCATGATAGTTTTCTGTGATGATGTTGTCTTTAACCAATTTTACCAAATATTCTAAAGCATATTCTTCTTCAATCCAGCCTAAATTTATGCCATCTTCAAAATCGATTAAGGTATAGCAAATATCATCGGCAGCTTCCACCAAATAAGAAAGTGGATGTCTTTTATATCTCAAATTTTCTGAATTGGCATCTGTTTTCAACAACCCTAAACTTGAAGCCACATCTTGAAAGATTTCTTTTTCGCTTTGAAAAAAGCCGAATTTTTTATCATAAACCGCTGAGGTAGGACGATGAGGGAGGGACTCTTTAGGATATTTTGTGAAAGCTCCCAAAGTGGCATACGTCAATCGCAGTCCGTCTTTGGTTCCATTTTTGGTTTGGGTTAAAAGTTTAAAACCATTAGCATTTCCTTCAAAATGAGTTAAATCTTGGTATTCTTTATCAGTTAGAAATTCTTTAAATCTTTTTCCTTTTCCATTTTTGAAATATTCTCCAATAGCTTTTTCTCCGGAATGCCCGAAAGGCGGATTTCCAATATCGTGCGCCAAAGCTGCCGCGGCTACAATAGCTCCAAAATCATTGAATTTATATCCCAATTGAACCAATTCCGGATGTTTTTGTAAAATCTCTTTTCCGATGGCTCTTCCCAAAGAACGAGCAACCACAGAAACTTCCAAACTATGGGTGAGTCGAGTGTGGACAAAATCTGTTTTGGAAAGTGGAATCACTTGTGTTTTATCTTGTAAACTCCTAAAACCGGAAGAGAAAATAATCCGATCATAATCTACTTCAAAACTCAGTCGTGTTTCATCTTCTTGATCACGAAGACGCATGCGTTGATCTCCGTATTTTTTTAAAGATAGCAGTTGCTCCCAATTCATATTTTAAAAATCTTGTTGGTAAAAATAGGAATTGAATTTGGACTTTGGAATAATTTTTTAGCTCTTTTAGAAGGATTAAGTATTTTTTTAGAAAGTTTAGCGGTTGTTTAATCGAGAAAAGCCATTAAAAAAAGAGACCCCTCATTTCTGAGTAGGTCCCTTCCGCCCAACAATTGATAGATTGGTTAGTGAAGTTCATAGATTGGTTAATATCTGATAGATTGAACTTCGTTAGGCTCTCTGCTAAGATATATTGTCATATTTTGACTTTAGGTTTTGGCAATTCTCGTGTCAACCAACCTCCGCGTCCTGCGGTGAGGATCGCATAAGGAGTAATCCAAAACAAAGTGAAAGCATAAAAAATACTGTAAGGGTAAGCCCAAAAAGATTCCATTACACTTCTTTTTCTTGCATAAAATATTGCTTGGATGCTTGAGAAAGCTAAAATTCCTATAAATATTCCGTTTAAAAATAAAATGGGATACATAATTACGCTAAAAATCATCAGCAATAATAAAGGGATGGCCAGTAAAAGCCTTGACCAATAATAAAGTAATAATATTCTTGTTGGTGTTTTTGCTCCTTTTCTAAAGTTGGAGAAAGCAAATTTGCTCATTGCAATGGTTTCTCTAACATTAGATCTTTCCCAACGGGTAAACATTTTATGTAAGTGAGAAAAGTTTACCGGCGTATTCGTAAATACATAAGCATTACGCTGAAAGAAAACTTTATATCCCTGTTTTAAAATCATATTTGTCATGGCGCGATCTTCTCCGATTGTAGAAACTTGCCCCATAAAAGTTTGGTTAATCCAAGCCGGTAAACAATTCATAACTGCTTCTTTTCTATAAGCCGACAGTGCTCCGGGAGTACAAAAAACCGATCCTAAAACACTTTGTGCAGAGCGGATAAATTCAAAGCTAAAAGCAAAACTTACTTCTAACATTTGCGGAATTAATCCTGTTTTTCTGTTTAAAACTCTGACATTCCCGGCAACAGCCCCACAAGTTTTGTCTTTTACAAAAGGACTGACCATATTTCTTAAAGTATCTGTTTTGACAACAGAATCTGAGTCAACTGTGATAAAAACTTCTCCGGAAGCCAATTTGAAACCTCTGTAAAGCGCATGTCTTTTTCCTTTGTTTTCCGGTTGTTGATAAATCGCAATGCGATCTCCTAATTCTAATTTGGCTTTTTTCATCCAATTCCAAGTATCATCTTGACTGCCATCATCAATAGCAATAATTTGAAGTTTTTCTTTAGGGAAATTACTCTCTGTTAAACTTTTTAAAGTTTTATAAACCAATTTTCCTTCATTATAAGCAGGAACAATAACGGTGGTTTTTAATAATGCCTTATCAGAAACGCTGTCGATTTCTTTGTAGCGTAGATATAGCATAAACATATAAAACAGCATTAAGATATTGATGGCCAAAAGACTTAATCCAAAAAGAATTAAGGGTTTTCCACCTAAAGAATTAAGTCTGTCTAAATGTATTTGCTCGAAATAAGGGTTGAAATAAAACAAGACAAATACAGATCCGAATAAGAGTAAAAAAGAGCTGATCAAAACCAAAGACTTTGAAGTAATGGGTTTTTTAGCTTTTTTTACTTTTAAATCTGATACATCAAGAGTATTTTGCTCTTGTTGTAAAGCATCAAATTGTTTTTTATTCTTTTTCATATAAACAGATCAACAAATCTGCTTATCTATTATTCAATTGAAGTGCCATGAGTTTTATTTCATTGATAATGAGTAGGGTAAGGTTTTTTTGAGTTGTAGTGTTATGGGGAAAAGCTCCACAGTTGTGGGGATATAGTGGTTTTTTTAATGCTTAAGATTTGTTTTTTGACTTGACAAAAAGTAAAACCATATCAGAAGCTCTGGCAAATAATTCATTGGCCACACTTCCAATCATTAAATCTCTAATCATAGAATTACTTTTGATTCCTAAAATTATTATTTCTGCATTTTTCTGTTTTGCATAAGACAATAAAGTGGTGGGAATACTTTTTTCTTCTGCTTGGATGATTTCCATCTCTCCATAAGCTTGAAAATCTTTTTCCCATTTTTTTCTTTTTTGTGAAATATCTTCTTGAATAGCTTTTTCTGCTTCTTTATGCGTCATTAAAGAATAATAATAAAGCTTGGAAACATTTACAGATAGTTGTTTGATGGGCAAATTTTCATCTTTTGAGGTAAAGCGTTCTGCCCAATTCAATACAGCTTTGGTATATTTGGAAAAAGTTATGGCATTGACAAGCGTTTTTATTGGAGTTTTAAAAGTTTCGGGAACCGCCATCACCGGACTTGGAAATAAACGTAATAATTTATAAGCCAAAGCACCGTTTCCTTGTAGTTCTTGTTTGTTTCCTACTATTAAAAGATCAAAATGTTCTTTTTTTCCTATGTGTTGAAAAGCTATTTCAGAAAGATTTTCCATGCTTACCTTTACCGTATAAGGAAAATTCAACTCTGCATCTTCCACCAATCTTTCTAATCGATTTTTGATTTTTCTCTGAATGGTTTGCAAACGCTCATCAGAAAGTAAATCTTTTGGAAGCTCGCCTAATTTTATATTATGCAGAAAAGTTATTTTATCGACTATAAAAATCTGATTCAAAGTTTTGATGTAATCTATCAGATAAGCATCCATCTTTGATAAATCTAATCCCACCAAAATATTTAAAGGTTTATTTGCCATGATTTATGAGTTTTGTTGTTCGTCAAGTAATTCTGAAATTGTTTCTTTATAACTTTTCTCCTCTCTGGATTTTTGTTTTTTCTGCCATCGGTTGTACTCTTCTTTTATGCCTTTATTTAAACTATAACACAAAATAAGTAAAACTGCAGCAAAAGGCAATCCTGTGATAATTACTCCGGTTTGTAAAGCATCCAAACCTCCGCTTAACAACAAAGCAATTGCAATTCCTCCTTGCATAAAAGACCAAAAAATTCTTTGCCACACCGGGGAATTCCCAAAACTTCCGGAGGTGATGTTATCTACCACTAAAGAACCGGAATCTGAAGAAGTTACAAAAAAGGAAAAAACTAATACTACCGCCAATAAGCTGGAAAATTGAGTGAGCGGAAAATTTTCTAAAAACACAAATAAAGAAGAAGTGATATCTTCTTGTACAGCTCTTAACATACTGGTATCTCCGCTGACAATCATATCTAAAGCACTTCCGCCAAAAACATTCATCCATAAAATAGAAATCAAAGCAGGTACCACCAAAACTCCTAAAATAAATTCGCGAACAGTTCTTCCTTTAGAGATTCGAGCTATAAAAGATCCCACAAAAGGAGACCACGCAATCCACCAACCCCAATAAAAAACGGTCCAAGTATTTTGCCAAGTAGAATCTTTATAAATTTCATTCCACGTGCTGATATCTGTTAAGTTAGCTAAATAAGATCCTGTGTTTTCTACAAACCCTCTTAAAATAGCTAATGTTGGTCCTAATAAAAAAACAAAAACCACTAATCCCAAAGCCATATACATATTTGCATTACTCAGATTTTTCACTCCTTTTTCAATTCCTAAAAACACCGAGACAGTGGCCACGCTGATTACTCCTAAAATAATAAGTGTTTGATTGATGGGAGAAAGATGCCAGCCATATAAATATTCTAATCCGGTAGAAATCTGTAAAACTCCCAATCCCAAAGAAGTTGCCAAACCAAAAACGGTGGCTAAAACAGAGAGAATATCTATTAAATCTCCCCAAAATCCGTTGATTTTCTCTCCTAAAAACGGATAAAAAAGCGATCTGAAAGTCATGGGAAGTTTTCTGTTAAATCCAAAAAAAGCCAAAGCTAATCCTACGATGGCATAAATTCCCCAGGTGTGAAATCCCCAATGTAAACTGGTAAATTCCATCGCTTGTTTAGCAGCTTCAAGGTTGTTGTTTATGTGCCTTGGTGGTTCTCCAAAATGCGTAACCGGTTCTCCAATGCTGTAAAACATAATTCCAATTCCCATTCCTGCGCTAAACAACATCGCAAACCAAGCAGCTTTACTAAATTCCGGCTCTGCATCTTGACCGCCGAGTTTTATTTTTCCGTATTTGCTAAAAGCCAAATAAAGTGCAAATATTAAAATGATATTTACGGTGATGACAAAAAACCATCCAAAATTATTGGATGTCCAAAATCGGGCGTCAACTAAACTTTTGTCCATTGCGTCGGGAAAAAGTACACCGGCTAATATTAAAGCGAGAATTAATATTAGCGACGCAAAAAACACTACAGGATTAGCTACTAAATTTCTCTTCTTGATAAGTTTTGCCATAAATTTTATATTTAAAAAATACTATTAATCCTTTAAAAAAAACTCTATTAAAAAAATGAAAACCTGTTTATAAAGTCCATTTTTTAATTAAACTCTTATTCTTTTTTGCCCAAGTTTCTGCTCCTTCAAAATCGTGTTTTGCTTCTTTTATTTCTTTTAATAAAGAAGACATTTCTTCGTCATTGAGTTGGATTTTCTTTAATATTTCTGTTGCTTTTGGAAAATCATTTTTAAAATCTTTTCTTACAATTGTTTTAATTTGTTCTTCTTCGCCAAAAACACTTTCCGGATCTTCTAAGAATTTCAACTCATGTTCAGCAAACATAGAATTGGGCATCCATCCGGTGATGACAATCCATTCTTGTTGGTTTATCGCTTTCTTTAAAGCGGTATCCATTGCAAAATTGGTAGAAGGAATCAACTCAAACTCCAACTCATAAGTTGTTATCGCTTTTTCTGCAGATTGCATAATTCCGGCTCCTATATCAATCCCGGTTATTTTTCTTTTAAATTTTGCTTTTTCCTGATTCAATTCTGTGATGGAATGAAGGTTTACATAAGCAGGAACAACCAATCCTGTTTTGGCAGACTTAAAATTTGTTCCGATTATTTCAAAATGATCTTTGTATTCATCAACATACTTTTGATGGGTTACAGGCAGCCAAGCATCCATAAAAACATCTATTTTTTTGCGTGGCAGCAATCTTGAAAAAATAGGATCTATATCTGCATATTTGAATTTTACCGTAAAACCTTCTTCCTCTAAAGCGATTTTAGCAATATTGGCCAAAGCAATATTTTCTTCCCAAGAAACAAAACCAATTACAATAGTATTTTCTTTATTTTCTTCACAAGAAGAAAGCATAAAAATACTGATAAGAAGAAAAATTACTTTTTTCATGGAAATTATAAATTCATTTTTTGTAGAAATGAGTTTGATTTTTTAATTAATTTATCTATAAATGTATAGATTTTTGTGCGGAAAGTGAAATTTTATAGAAATATATTGATAAAAAGAAAATTATAAGTTGATTTTAAAGCTTTATATCAATAAGGATGTTTTTGTGAAAAAAGGAAATGATTTTTTTAAAAAAAACTCCTCTGATTAGAGAGGAGTCAGGACTGTTTTTTGAAAAATTGCTATAATATTATTTGTCTTTTTTCTTTTTCTTGTCTTCTTTATCACTTCCCGGTTGAACGTGAGAAGGTGTGTCGCTGGCAGGAAAACTTTCTTCTACTTGCTCGTCTATTTTCTTTTCTTTCTTTTCTCTTTCAGATTTTTTATCGGAATTTTTCATGAGAGTATTATTTATGGATGAATTATTAAAGATAAAATCAACTTTTCTTTATTAAGAGTCTTATTGTAAATAATAGTATTGCTAAAAAAAACGGTTTGTTCAAATAAGCTAAACGACTTATCTTTGCATTTTTATGAGTAAAACAACAATTCTTCAAAAATTTGCTCAGTCCCCGCAACAGCGAGAACTGCAGGAAAGTATTACCCAATCGGGAAAAAACAATAAATTTCAACTTCAAGGATTGGTAGGTTCTTCTTTGTCATTTGTAATTGCCAATGCTTTTGAAAATACTGCTCAACCTTTTTTATTGGTTTTTAATGATAAAGAAGAAGCAGCTTATTATCTCAATGATTTAGAACAACTTATCGGGGAGAAAAATGTGTTTTTTTATCCGGGGAGTTATCGCAGACCTTATCAAATTGAAGAAACAGATAATGCAAATATTTTATTGAGAGCAGAAGTGCTCAATAGAATTAATTCCGGAAAAAAACCGGAGGTTATAGTTACCTATCCAGAAGCTTTATTTGAAAAAGTCGTTACGCGAAAAGATTTAGATAAAAATACTTTTAAGATAAAAGTAGGCGATGAATTGTCTTTGGATTTCATCAATGAAGTTTTGTTTGAATATGATTTCAAAAGAGTCGATTTTGTGGTGGAACCGGGAGAGTTTTCGGTGAGAGGAGGAATTATAGATGTTTTTTCTTTTAGCGATGATCAGCCTTTTAGAATAGAGTTTTTTGGAGATGAGGTGGATAGCATCAGAAATTTTGATATCGAATCTCAACTTTCTACTGAAAAATTAAAACAAGTTCGAATTATTCCGAATGTAGAAAATAAAAAACTCCATGAAGTAAGAGAAAGCTTTCTGGAATATATGACTAAAAAAGCAGTTGTATTTCTTAAGAACTATGATTTTTGTGCAGCTCAAATCGATGATTTATTTCAAAAAGCAGAAGAAATATTTCCTACTTTATCCAAAGAAATAGCACATCAAAAACCAGAAGAATTATTTTTAACTTCTACATCTTTTCAAAAACAACTTGAAGAATTTACAGTTTTTGAACTGAGCAATCAGGTTTATCTACAAGAAAAAAAAGAAGTAAAAAGCATAACATTTCACACCAAACCTCAACCTTCTTTCAATAAAAAATTCGGATTGTTAACTGAAGATTTGTTAAAGCATCAAGAAGAAGGATATACCAATACTATTTTTTGTGCTACACAACAACAAGCCAATCGTTTTCATGATATTTTTGATGCACAAGAAAATGTGGAAAGTGAAAAATTAGCTTATAAAACAGTGGTTTTACCTATGCATCAAGGATTTATTGATGAAGTAGGAAAACAGGTTTGCTATACTGATCATCAGATTTTTGAACGCTATCATAGATTTCGTTTAAAAACTGGATACGCCAAAAAACAAGCCATCACTTTAAAAGAGTTAAACAACTTAAATAAAGGAGATTTTGTTGTGCACATCGACCATGGAATTGGAAGATTTGCCGGATTACAAAAAATTGAAGTAGAAGGAAAACTTCAAGAAGCCATCAAATTGTTGTATGCCAAGCGAGATGTATTGTATTTAAGTATTCATTCTCTTCATAAAATCACTAAATACAACGGAAAAGAAGGAACAGAACCCACTTTACATAAATTAGGCGGAACAGCTTGGGCAAGAAAAAAACAAAAAACTAAAGCCAGAGTTAAGCATATTGCTTTTGATTTGATAAAACTTTATGCTAAACGCAGAATGGAGAAAGGTTTTCAATATGCTCCGGATTCTTATCTGCAGCATGAATTGGAAGCTTCTTTTATTTATGAAGACACCCCGGATCAAAGCGCGGCTACTGCAGACGTGAAAAAAGATATGGAAAGTCCGCAACCTATGGACAGATTGGTTTGTGGAGATGTTGGGTTTGGAAAAACAGAAGTTGCTATTCGTGCTGCTTTTAAAGCAGTAGATAACGGAAAACAAGTTGCTGTTTTGGTTCCCACCACAATTTTGGCTTTTCAACACCACAGAACATTTACAGAACGTTTGGCAGAAATGCCGGTTAAAGTAGATTACCTCAATCGTTTTAGAACAGGAAAAGAACGCAAAAATGTTTTGGAAAATCTGAAAAATGGAAATCTGGATATTGTTATCGGAACACATCAACTGGTTAATAAATCAGTGAAATTCAAAGATTTAGGATTGTTGATTGTCGATGAAGAACAGAAATTTGGAGTAGGCGTAAAAGATAAATTAAAAACCATTAAAGAAAATGTAGATACTTTAACTTTAACGGCTACGCCCATTCCGAGAACTTTACAATTTAGTTTGATGGCAGCAAGAGATTTATCTAATATTGCTACACCACCCCCCAATCGTTTTCCGATAGAAACCAATGTGGTTCGGTTTTCTCCTGAAAATATTCGAGATGCGATTTCTTATGAAATTCAACGCGGCGGACAAGTGTTTTTTATCCATAATAGAGTACAAAATATCAAAGAAGTAGCCGGAATGATTCAAAGATTAGTTCCTGATGCAAAAGTGGGAATTGGCCATGGACAAATGGAAGGGAAGAAGTTGGAAAAACTAATGCTGAGTTTTATTGACGGAGAATTTGATGTGTTGGTTTCCACCACTATTGTAGAAAGCGGATTGGATGTGCCCAATGCCAATACCATTTTAATCAATAATGCCAATAATTTTGGATTGTCGGATTTGCATCAAATGCGCGGACGAGTGGGAAGAAGTAATAAAAAAGCATTTTGTTATTTCATCACTCCGCCGTATTCTGCGATGACAGAAGAGGCGAGAAAAAGAATTCAAGCTTTGGAGCAATTTTCAGGATTGGGCAGCGGAATTCATATTGCGATGAAAGATTTGGAAATCCGTGGAGCAGGAGATTTATTAGGCGGTGAGCAAAGTGGATTTATCAATGATATGGGATTTGAAACTTATCAGAAAATTTTAAGCGAAGCGATTGAAGAACTCAAAGAAAATGAGTTTAAGGAGTTGTATAAAGAAGAAAATATTGAAGACAAAGAATTTGTAAAAGAAGTGCAAATCGACACAGATTTTGCTATTATGTTTTCAGATGATTACATTAATAACATCAACGAGCGTTTAAATTTATACACCAAATTAAATGCGTTGAAAACAGAAGAAGAATTACAGGATTTCGAAAAAGAACTCACCGACAGATTCGGGCCTTTACCCACTCAAGCTGTAGATTTGCTCAACAGTATCAGGATAAAATGGATTGCAAAAAACATTGGATTAGAACGCGTTATTATGAAAAGAGGAGTGTTGATTGGTTATTTTATAGCTAATCAAGAATCTCGTTTTTATCAAACTCAAAATTTCAGCAAAGTTTTGCAATATGTACAAACACACCCGATGTTGTGTACGCTTAAAGAAAAAGAAACCCGAAGCGGATTGCGATTATTGATCAGATTCGAAAACATAAAATCTATAGATGATGCTTTACGAGTTTTAAAACCATTAGATTTTAAGCAAAAAGCTCAACAAGCAGAATTGAATTAAAATCCAAAAGGTCGGATGGCATAACGAAATTGAAAATCTTCAAGATTTTCATTTAAATCTTTTAACGTGCCAATAACATCACTAAAGTCCTCTAATTGAGGTAAATCCATATTGATAAAATGAATTTTTAACGGCAAACTTACCTCTCCGGAAATCACATCTGCCAAAGCATCTAAGTTTTTTCCGAAATGCAGTGGCAAATCCAATTCTTTTTGAAGTTGAGCATACAATTCTTCTTTAGTTTTAGTTTTGATAAAATCTATTTTTATTAGCATAATAAACTATTGTTTTTGAAAAGTTTTGTAATGATCTTTAGTGATATAAATCAATCCATCATTACTAAAAACCAATCGATCCGCATTGCGTTTTCCGCAATTGTAATTTAAATCAGCTTCGTAAAATACTCGTCCTTTTTTCTGAGGTAATTTTTTTTCGCGATTTCCAAATCGATCTCCGCCAATAGCTTTTTCCGGTAAAACTTCACATAAATTACCTTTTACAGGAATCCAGCCCTCAGCTTTAGCTTGATTTTTTGTAAGATAATAATCCGGTAATTCTCCATTTTCTTTAACATATTCTACCACAACTTTTTCTGCAGTAAGCGCATTGATATCTGAAGCCGAATCAGAAAAATTAACTTCTTCTGTAGCAGAAATGTTTTCTGCTGTATTATTATCTTTTTGAAGATAAGTAATTCCGAAAATAACGACGACTAATAATAGGATATTTAATGCTTTTTTTGCAGAAAATTTTGTTTTCATTAGAAATAAAGAATAATTTTTGTTAAAAATGTATAATTGATTTTACAAAGATATATATTCGTTATTGCAAAAAATAAGAATATTTTAAATTATCCTCCGTTATATAAAAAAACAGCTTTTTAAAATGAAATTCTATTACGTTCTCCTTGTTTTATTTCTTTTCACCGCCTGTCATAAAGATAAAAAATCCGATTTTTCAGCAGATGAAAAAGAAATTCTCTCTTTTAAATTTGAAGAGGACTTACACCCAACACTTCTTTCACAAGATATGGAAGGAACAGTTTTAAATGCGGAAATTATATTAACTGCTTCGGAAGTAATAGATGTTTCAGCATTGACCGCCACTTTTGAATTTGCCGGAGAAGGTGTTTATGTAGAACAGGAAAAACAAGAATCAGGGGTAAGTACAAATGATTTTTCCAAACCCATTACTTATGAGGTTCGCGATAAGGAGGGTAATTCAAAATCCTATCAGATAAAAGTTACTACTTTACCGGATGTGAAATCTGAAGTTCCTCATATTTATATCACTACTGATGGTGGAGTTCCCGTAGATTCTAAAGAAAATTATGTAGAAGCAGATATTTTTATCGATGGAAAAGAAGTTTATCACGATTTTGAAGGAAGAACTAAAATAAGAGGAAGAGGAAATGATTCTTGGAATCAGCCTAAAAAACCCTATAAATTAAAACTTTTTGATAAAAAAGAATTGTTGGGACTTTTGCCGGGTAAGAAATGGATTTTAAGATCAAATTACAGAGCAGAAAGCTTGATGTTGGATGCGGTGGCTTTTAGAATAGCGAGTTTGTTGGATATGCCTTACACCCATCATGCGGTTCCGGTAGATATCACGTTGAATGGAGAATATATGGGAAGCTATACTTTTACCGAGCAAAAAGAAGCAAAATCCAATCGTATAAATGTGGGAGATGAAGGTTTATACCTCAACTTAGATACTTATATGCATAAACCTCCGGGTTTGTTTTATTCTGAATTTTTTGATTTGCCGGTGATGATTCGTTATCCGAAATTCAAAGATTTTTCTCCTTCTGAAGTAGAAAGTGAATTGGAAAGAATAAAAAATGATTTTGAAATCTTTGAAGAAAAAGTAGCCGCAGCAGATTTTCCGGAAAATGATTATTTGGAATATTTTGATGCTTTGGAATTGGTAAATTATCTGATTGTTTATAACCTGAGTTTAAATCAAGAAATCAATCACCCTAAAAGTACTTTTATGCATAAACACAAAGATGGAAAATATAAAATGGGACCGGTTTGGGATTTTGATTGGGCTTTTGGATATGACGCTAATATAAATCAACATTTTACCACTCCGGAAGATCCTTTATTTGTGACAGGAGATTTAACCGGAAAAGTATTTTTTGAGAAATTTTTAGAAGATCCGGAAATAATAGGATTGTATAAAGAACGTTGGAATTGGTTCAGAACCAATAAATATCCTATGTTGATTCAATACATAGAAGAATATGCTGAAGTCATTGAAGGATCTTATGCTTTGGATTATGAAAAATGGGAACAAGGTGTGGGCGATGCGGAAACAGCAGCGCAAGAATTGATAGATTGGCTTGATCAGCGTACTGCTTATATAGATGGATATATTGCTGAATTATAAAACATTAAAATCGATTATCATGAAAAATATAGTTGTATTTCTTGTATTAGCTTTTTGGGGATTAAACACTGGTTTTGCCCAAATAGAAAAAAGCTTAGAGAATTTTGATAAAGTAAAAGTTTCAGATAAAATAGAATTGAAATTAATTAAAGCAGATGAAAACAAAGCGATAATTTCCGGAGAAAATGCAGAAGAAGTAAAGTTGATTGTAAAAAATAATCGGCTTAACATAAGAATGGAAACCACCAAGTTTTTACAAGGAGAAGATATTGTGGTGCAGTTGTTTTATCAAAATATAGATGAACTTGTTGCCACCGGAGGAGCACTTGTTTCTGCACAAGAAACTTTGAGGCAAAATCAGTTTAAAATTACAGCAAATAAAGGGGCAGAAGTTGAGTTGGATTTGGAAGTAGAAAGAATAGAAATAAAAACAAATTCCGGAGGCGAAATCAGTTTGACCGGAGAAGCTGAGGTTCAGGAGGTGATAGCCAACAGCGGAGGATTCTATGATGGAGAAAACTTAAAAACTCGACATACAAAAGTAACGGTAAACGCCGGGGGAAAAGCGGATATCAATGCTGCAAAAACCGTAGATGCCAAAACCCGAGCCGGAGGAGAAATCCATATATGGGGAAATGCAGAAGTTAAAGAAAAGAAAATTGCCGGTGGAAAAGTGAAACTTCATAGATGAAGAAAATGATTTTGGGATAAAATCCAATTAACAGGATAAATTCCTTATTTTTATTTATTTTTGAATAAATAAAGTTTATGAAATCTTATCAAAAAGGAAGAGGAGCGCAGAAACGAGTTCACAACAAATTTTATGAATTAGAGCACATTCCTGATCCTGAATATTTGGAATATTGTTTAAAAGAGGAAGGAGAATCTGCAGTAAATCTTAAAACAAAATTTCAGCGGGTTTTTCCAAAGACTATTGTCAATAAAGTGAAAAGTCCGGATTTACGGATGGAATATTCTTTAAACCCTTATCAAGGTTGTGAACACGGTTGTGTGTATTGTTATGCAAGAAATTCTCATCAATATTGGGGATATGGTCCGGGACAAGATTTTGAAAAACAGGTTTTGATCAAAAAAAATGCGCCGGAGTTATTGGATAAAACTTTACGAAAGAAAAATTGGGATCCTAAACCCATAGTTTTTTCCGGAAATACAGATTGTTATCAACCTATAGAAAGAAAGTTAGAAATTACCCGAAAATGTCTTCAAGTGATGTTAAAGCATAAACATCCTGCAGGAATCATCACTAAAAACGCTTTGGTATTGAGGGATTTAGATATTTTAAAAGAATTGGCAAATTATAATCTAATCAAAGTCAATATTTCTATCACAACGCTTTCAGAAGAAACCAAGCGCATGTTGGAACCGCGAACTTCAAGTATAAAACAACGGCTGAAAACGGTAGAAACTTTATCGAAAAATAATATTCCTGTGGCGGTGATGATGGCGCCGATTATTCCGGGAATAAACAGTCATGAGATATTTCCTTTGGTAAAACGCATAAGTGAAGTCGGCGCAAATTCGGTGAATTATACAGTGGTGCGATTAAATGGGGCAATAGGAGAAATTTTTTCGGACTGGATTGAAAAAGCTATGCCTGATCGGGCGCAAAAAGTATTGAATCAAATTGCGGATTGTCATGGAGGAAATTTAAACGAAAGCAGATATGGGTATCGCATGCGTGGAGAAGGAGAAATTGCCAAGCAGATTGCGCAACAATTTAAAATTGCAAAAAATAAATTTATGCCGCATCGTTTTTGGCCGGAATTGGAAACCAAACATTATTTAAGATTGAAAAAACCACAATTAAAACTGTTTTAAAAGTAAAAAATAAAAAAGCTCAACCTTGGAAAGATCAAAGTTGAGCTTTAAAATTATTCAGCGAAGAAAAATAATTATTTCACTACTAATTTTTTGGTCAATTGTCCGTTTTCACCGGAAAATAAAACAAAATAAATTCCGCTGTCAAGATTTAAATCAACTGAATTTTGAAGAGAAGAAATCGAAGTTTCTTGAACTTTTTTTCCATTTATATCAAAAATAACAAGTTGATTAAGCTCTACAGAACTTTCAAAATTAAGCTGATCTTTTGCCGGATTGGGAAACATAGTAATCGCATCTTTTTCAAAAGAAGGCAAGCCCATCACTCCGCATGCAATAGGATCATAGATTACTTCTCCTAAAGAATCATCATCTGCTTTGTCAAAAATTACTTCGGCAACTTCTTCTAAAGTGCTTTCTTCTCCTTCAATCCAGCAATTGTGTTTTGCCATAATAGTATTTGGGGTGTTGTTGTATAAAGCATAAGTTTCTCCACCGTTTCCGTTTTCAGAGAAAATATTATTTCCAGGATTATCTTCATCATCACCAAGATTTGCGGTGGCTTCATTGATTACTGTAATTCCCCAGAGATTACGACGGATTTCATTTCCGGTAAGCACTGCAACTTGACTACTGCTGCCCGAAGTCATAGAAACACCACTTCCGCCTAAAGCCGGATTTCCTTCCGTGTCATTATCTTCAATAACATTTTCTATGATTTCAACATAAGCATCACCGGTTCCTTGAACATTTATTCCGTATCTGTTGTCTTGAATAATATTATCTTCCACAAGAGCATTTAATTGTCCGCCCATTAAATTTCCAAGAGAAATTCCTCCAATACTGGTTAAATCACGATCTCCGATGATTGTGTTTCCAATAATTTCTATAGCTTCAACTCCGGAAGAACCTAAGTTTATTTGTGGTCTGTTTGTTACCTCTTGGCTGTTGGCTTCTATATAATTGTTTAAAATTTTTGGAGCAGCATCAACATTTGCTCCCGAAGCAACAGCAGATAAAGCATTTTTATAAAATCTGTTGTTTTCAATTAAAGGAGCTCCGTTAGAAATATTAACAGTTCCGCTGGTGTTTACACCATCTGCTGTATTATATTCAAAAATACTATTGGTTAAAGTTAAGTTTGGAGTGATTACCCTTAATCCTCCTCCGTTTTTAAAACTGGTGTAATCGATGTGAATTAAAGCCTCGTCTTGTAAACGAAAACCATCATAAGGCGTTAAACTGTCTGTAGCATTTATATCGATGAGGTTTTCTTCTTCACCTATGCTCAGCCAGCTGCCGCTAATAGTAATTAAAACTTCTTCATCAATACGGATATTTTCGCCGGCATTAAAAGTCAGCGTATCACTTTCTTCCACCATAATATCTTGTTTGATAAAATAAGTGTTGTCAGAAAACTCTACTGTTTCTTCACTTTCTTCCATCAAATCTTCAAGTGTCCAATTCACACCGGTGTCGGGTGTGGTAAATTCTTGAGCAAAAACGCTAAAACTAAGGCATAGCGCTATAAATAAAGTAATTTTTTTCATCATAAAATTTTTTAAGATTGTTTAAAGTTAGTTTACAAAGCTAACAGCTATATTTATAAAAATTAAGTAAAACGGTAGATTTTTAAGAAATGGGAATTTTATTTAATTATTTTGTTTTGTAATCCGAAGAAAATAATACCTTCGCAAAAAAATAATCATGGGTATAATTCGATTAAATAATATCCGTTGCTATTCTTATCACGGTTGTTTGACCGAAGAGGCAGAAATAGGAAGCGATTACAGAGTAGATTTATGGGTAAAAGCTGATTTTAAAAAAGCTTTTGAAACTGATCAATTAGAAGACACCATAGATTATGTCAAGCTGAATAAGTTGGTGAAAACGGAAATGAGTAAACGTTCTAACCTTTTGGAAGAAGTAGCCAACCGTATTATACAACAGATTTTAGAACAATTTCCTACAGTTGGTGAAACCGGGGTGAGCGTTTCAAAAATAAATCCTCCTTTAGGTGGAGATGTAGAAAGTGTGACAGTTGAAATAAGTAAATCAAGATAGGTTTGTTTTAAAATATCAAAAAACCTATATTTGCGCACGAAAATAAATTTGGTACCGTGGCCGAGTGGCTAGGCACTGGTCTGCAAAACCATGAACACCGGTTCGAATCCGGTCGGTACCTCAAATAACATTGATAATCAGGCGTTTACATAAATCTTTGCGAACTATTTGCGAACGGTTTTATTTTTAGCCTATTTTAGAAGGATTCTTTCAAAATAAATTATCTTTGTCTAAAGCTGTTTATTTAGCTTTTATAATTACTAATAAGGACGTGGATTTGCTTTTTCTGCGTCCTTTTTTTTCATCTAAATAAATAATGTTTTTAAAATATGAGGTTTTATCAAGCTTCTATTTTCTGCACTATATTGCACTATAATTTTACACACTCCTTTTATAGCTCGAAAAACAAAGTTTCTAAATGTTAAGCTTTGTCGGGTTTTCTTTCCTTTTATAGCTCGAGAAACGGTTTAAATATCCGACTTATAACGGCGTATGTTTTTATAACTCGATGAATAAACTCTTATTCTCGGTAACGTTATTTGCGTTCTCGGTAACCTCGGTAACTCAAGTGACCGAGAATAACGGTGTAACTGCTTGATTATCAATGTAAGTTACCCAAGTTACCGAGAAATTGAAGTAATAAACGTATTTTATAAAACATTTTTTGAATTATTCTTCTTCTCATTGCAAAAAACTTTTTTCTTATGCGTGCGTTACTTGATATTCTCGGTAACCTCGGTAACGAATCTTTGTAAATGCGTATCAATAGGGGGTTTACGAATGAAAATAAATAAAAATTCTCGGTAACTGCGTGACCCAAATTACCGAGAATCCTTCCATTTAATTAAAATGGGTTATTATATTATAGAAAAATCATCATCTTTAAACCTCCACTTCTTAGAATTTTCAATATAAGTCAAATTCAAATTGTGATATTTCGCATAAACTTCAATATGTTTACGAATATTCATCCGGTGGAATAATTTCTCAAAGCGTAACAATCCTAAATCATACTTCTTTTTAAAATCAGTAACGTTGAAACCTTCCGGAAGCTCTGTTTTTAATTCATCAAAAATCCGTTTCATTTCGTTTTCCTTAATCTCATCCGGAAAGTAAGCTCGATAATTATCTTCTGTTTTATCGTATTGAATTTGAACAACTCCATTTTTAAGAAACTCTTGAATACATTCAACTATAAAACAATAGAATTGATTCCATTCTTCTTCATTCCAATCATTAAAGAAGTTTTGTTTATAGTATTCATTAGGCTTATTGTTTTCATTCCAAAAATTAGAAAATTTATATTCTCGAAATCTTCGGTTTGTTGAGGTATTTTCTTCGCTGTATCTTACTGCAAAATTTGTTGAAAGAACAAACTTCGGTGACCAAGCAAACGGAATTTGTTCAGCTTTAGCTCCTTTCCTTTCCGGTGTGATTCCTCCGGTAATCTCGGAATAAAAAGCATTATAATTGAAGTTAGCTGGCACATCATCAAGAATATAAACATCGTGCTTTTTCTCTAAATCTGCGAATTTGTGTCGATAACCAATATCAAACGAATCTCCTTGTTTAAAAAGACAAACAGAAATAAATTCAAGTGCTTTTTGAATTAAGGATTTTCCTCGTCCTCCTTTTCTTGAATTGTTATCGGCTCCTTCATCGGATAAGATTATCGCATAAGCTTCGGAAGGGTTTTTATAGTTACTGCATAAATAACCAATCATTGAAGCGAAAGCAAGAATTTTATCGACTTCTTCCTCCGTTAACTCGTTTTCATTATCTAAATCTCTTCCAATTACTGCCTTACAAATAAAGTCTTGAAACGTGCTTTTTGCGGATTCTTTTTCATCATAGTTAAAGGAATGCTTTAAAGATTCATTCTCAACAAAGAATTTAATTTCTTTATCAGAATAAGGTATCATTTGAACATCATCTTTTGTGATTTTAGCAACTCCATTTTTAAAAGGAATAAATACTTCGTCTTTAGTATCTCGATGAAGATTCAAAGGTTCTCCTTGCATTAACATAAAGCCGGAACGAACTTTATGCGAATCCGTTGCGATTATGTTTTCCATTGATTCCGTATCAAATTCGTTTATCTCGTTCCGTAAAAAATTCATTGTATCGGTAGAATGATTGAAAGGCTTAACGACTTTATTTTCATTCTTAATGACTGTTATTTCATCTTTACCTTCTTCTGTCAAACGAATGAATCCTTCTTGTTCAAAAAACTTTCTATATCGTGCCGGCTCGGTGCTGTAATCATCACTATAAAAATTAATAGTTGGATTGACGACTTCCGGAATTGTCCAAGTCTTTTCTCTAAATTCAACAATACCAAACTTTAAGTTTTCGCATTTTATATTTGCGTCAATAGTAGCGGAATCGTGAAGGCGAACATAATTTTTTAGCTTATTAGCTTCAACAAACTTTTTAATATACTCCTTTTCAATCTTCGCTAAATCTTCTTGCATCTTACCTTTATTATTGAATCGTTCTTCTGTTATAACCTCATCAACTCTATCTCCATAAATTGGAAATAATTGTTTTCGGACTTTCTCAATCGTATAACCTTTAACGCCCTTATGAATGTTCAAAAGCATATTAAATTTAGTCTTATCAATATGTTTGTAAACATCAAAAGGATCAATTCCCAATTCTAAGAAAATAAAGGTCGGATTTGCTTGTTTTATATCATATTCTTTGATTTTAAAAGGTAAGCTTTGTCGCATAACACTCGGTAAGTTTGTTAGCGGATTATATTCTCGGCTTTTAGTTTCCTTGATATGAAATAAGGAATCAAACTCATTAGAATAAAGTCCGTTAACCTTAAGCATCATAAATAAAACATAAGTTTCCCAACGTGAACGACTAAAGAAATTTATTGGTTCTCTACCTTCTTTATCGGCTCGTTTTTGCTCCTTATCTATTTTGGAATAATATTCTTTCAGTTTATTTATATCGTGCCGGAAATACTTTAAATTTAGCTCCTTACCGTTGAAATACGAATCAACAAACTTGAAATAATCATTCTTTTTAAGTGGATTCTTATTAATGTAGCGAACGTATTCAATTAAGCATTTATCAAAAGGTTTATCTATAAAAGAAATGCAATCAACTGCATCTCTAAAATTGAAATTCCTTTTTCTGCTTTTAGATTCAACTCTCATTCTTTGAATGAAGTCATCTTTCCAATCCTTAATAAATTTACTTATTGAATCAAGTGAATAACTTGGCACCAATGAAGCGTTTTTTTTATTTTCGTAATAGCCTTTAGGTGGATATTTATTCTCTTCCGGTTGATGAACTCTTACTAACTGTGGAAGATTATTTTTCTTATTTGCTTTCATCTTCTAAAGGTTTTTGAGGTTCAACAAATAAATCTTTATCAGTAGTTAAGAATTGAGTATTCTTATAGCTGGTAACCGGACAAGCTCCAAAATATAAAACTTGTATTCTATTCGATTTTTTCAGCTTTGCAACGTATCTGCAAATATTAGAACGCATTATTCCGGTTTCTTCTGAAACCTCTTTCATTGTCTTTGGTCGTTCAAAAAAGGATTTGAAAATAACTTTTATCTGCCCTTTCTTTTTCGTATCTTTAGCCTTACGCTTTCCCTCATTAAAAGCATTGTTAAGGCTGTGAATTTTATTTTTCATAGCCTTATTTATTTTTTATGATTAATACTTTTAATTGAGTTTAGGATTTCGGAACGTTTGTAATAAATTCGATTACTAATTCCATAGCTTTTAAGCTTTCCTTTTTTAGTCCAACGGTGTAAGGTCGCTAAATTGATTTGAAGTAAATCAGCGGTTTCTTTTCGTGTCAAAAGGTCGGTTTGCTCCTCCGAATTAGTCCGATTAGAAAATGGCAAAGAATCTATTTTGCTCTCTAACGCTTCAATCTTTTCAAATAAAACTTGAAACGGATTTTCAAATGTAGGTGTAGTCTTATTCATTTTCAACGGGTTTTAAAGCGTTAATAACCTCATCTTTTCGATAAAAGACCGAACCTCCAATTTTGTATTTTTTGAGGATTTTTGAATTTGTCCATTTGCGAACTGTTTCTCGACTTACAGAAAAAAGCTCGCAAACATCTTTTGTTGTGATGAATTTTACATCTGCCATAATATTGGGTTTTATGGCTCACACTTAGCGGAAAGCTACAAATCCAATGCTTTACTTTAATTTGTTAAACTTTTCTTAATTGTCGCTTAACTTATTATTGTTCTTCATAGATTTGTAAATGAAATGCCGAGAAAACATTTCTTCCGGTTATAAATGTAAGCCGGTTAATAAAAGATTGCATAAAAAGCCTGCATATTGGCGTATGTAGGCTTTTATTTATGCGTCTTTAGCAAAGATATGTCAAGTTATAGCAATACAAGAATTTTTATCATAAAATTTATTATCATCGCATCTTTTTATCGTGCAACTCTCTCATTTTTAATCACTTCCATTGTTTTAATCTTCGGCAACTTTTCAATATAGTTAAGCATTTGCATTGATACATCTTGTTCGCTTTTGCCTATGTATTTTAAAAATGTTGATTCTTTTTTGTGTCCGGTTATGCTTTTTAATACGACTGTGGGAATTGTTCCATAAAAATTAGAAGCAAACGAACGTCTGCAAACGTGGGTTCCTATTAGCTTCCATTTAGGAAATGTTCCTTTAGTAGTTATGCCGTGTTTAGATTCTTTTACTCGTCCGACTGTAGGCTCGTTAATTTCTGCAATCCTGCAAACTTCTTTAAAATATTCTCTTAACTTGGTTGAAGATAACTTATAAGGAAATCCGGATTTTATAATCTTTTCGGCTTCCGGTAGAATTGGAATTGTTACATTCTTTCCTGTTTTCTGTTGCCTTATTTGAAATGCTTTTTTGCCTTGAATAACTTTTATTTTCTTTGGCGACAATCTTAATAAGTCTGAAACTCGTTGACCAACGTAACATCCTAAAATAAGCCATTTACGTGCGTTTTCCAAGTAGTTTGAATCAAGGTCGGCTTCTTCTATCTTCTTTAATTCCTCAAAGCTTAAATAAATAATTTCGTCCGGCTCCTTGCTTTCAGAAATCACTTTAATATCGGAAGGGTTAATATTGATTTGAACGTTCTTAATTCCGTTTAAAATAGATTTTAAGTTTGCTAATTGCTTTCCAATATAGTTATGTGAATACTTCTTACTGAATAACCAATCTTCAAAATCTGAAATTGTTTCTAAACTAATGTTTGTAACTTTTATTTGCATTCCGTTGTAAGCTTCGTCTTGAAAAGATTCTATAATGTTTTTAAATTGTTTTATTCCTTTTATTCGTCCTTTACTCAATCCAATTTTATATTTTCCTCCTCTTATTGGTATTTTCTTGTTTGGCGCATCGTCAATTGCTTTTTGTATTTGATAAGTGAAGTAATGTTCTTCTTTTTCTTCTTGATTAGTGTATTTGTCTAAAACTGACTTAAACCAATTAGAATTTATTTCAATTCCTTTGCTGAAATCTTTATTGTATTGACTAAGGATTGAATCGTGAAGTTTATCAAGTTTACTTTTTAACTTTTTAGAATCTACATCAATCGGTCGAGTTAAATCAATCTTCCGTTTATATTTTCCGTGTTTGTCTTTTCTTGTTGATTTTTTTGTTCTCCAATGTTCCGGGTTAGTAGAATATCCGGTTTTTCGTCTGAACTTCTTATTTCTTGAAACGGTAAATTCTGAATAAATGTTTTTACCAATAAGACTGAATCGAATTGTCGCCATTATAGTTGCTTTTATAATTACTGTTACAAAGATAATCATTTGCGAACCTTTTGCGAACTATTTGCGAACCAAATGTATTTTAATGTAATTTAAAGCAATCTATAATAAAGGTGTAAAAATGCAACTTATTGAATATCAGTATAAATAAAGTGTTTCCTTATTGCATAAAGTGTAAGGGTTGAGGTTCGGTCGGTACCTCTTCATAATTTAGTATTTAAGGATTATAAAAACCGTTTCGCAGAGAATTGCAAAACGGTTTTTTTATGCTTAAAATTTTAAAAAATATCGATTTGCTGATTTTTATCATTTATAAAAGTCATAAAGCTGCTTAATATTGTCATTCAAATAAAAATCAAAGAATGATGATTGATACTTTTCCAACAGATATTGAAATTGCACAGCAAGCAAAAATAAAACCCATCACAGAAATTGCAGAAACCTTAGGGATTTCTGCAAAGATTTTAGAACCTTATGGGCATTATAAAGCAAAATTACCTTTGAGTTTAATCGATGCTGAAGCGATAGAAAAAAGCAAATTAATCTTGGTGACTTCCATAAATCCAACTCCGGCGGGAGAAGGAAAAACCACGGTTAGTATTGGTTTAACAGATGCTTTAAAAAGAATTGGCAAAAAAACCGCGGCAGTTTTACGCGAACCTTCCTTAGGTCCTGTTTTTGGCATAAAAGGAGGGGCTGCAGGTGGCGGGTATTCTCAAGTAATTCCGATGGAAGATATCAATTTGCATTTTACCGGAGATTTTCATGCAATTGAAGCGGCAAACAATTTATTGGCAGCAGCTATAGATAATAACCTGCACAGCAAAACGCGTTCTTTAAATTTAGATCCGAAAAATATTCTGTGGAAAAGAACAATGGATATGAACGATCGTAGTTTAAGACAAATTATGATTGGTTTGGGAGGAAAAGCAAACGGTTTGACCCGCGAAGCAGGATTTAATATTACTCCGGCTTCAGAAATTATGGCTATTCTTTGTTTAGCAGAGAACTTTACAGATTTAAAAGAGCGTTTAGATAGTATCTACATCGGAAATAATATAGAGGGAGATCCGGTTTTTGCCAAAGATTTAAAAGTGACCGGAGCGATGGCAATTCTTTTGAAAGATGCGATTAAACCCAATTTAGTGCAAACCTTAGAAGGAGCTCCGGTTTTATTGCACGGTGGACCTTTTGCCAGTATTGCGCAGGGAACAAATTCTGTTTTGGCCACAAAAATGGGAATGTCTTTAGCGGATTATGTGGTTACAGAAGCAGGATTTGGAGCAGATTTGGGAGCGGAGAAATTCTTTCATATCAAATGCAGACCTTCAGGACTAAAACCTTCGGCCAGTGTGGTGGTGGTTACCGTGAGGGCATTGAGACATCATGGAGGAGCACCTAAAGAAGAATATAATATTCCAAGTTTGGAAAGAGTGAAAATCGGTTTTGCCAATGCGGCAAAACATATAGAAAATATGATTCAGTTTGGTGTTCCCCCGGTGGTGGCCATCAACAGTTTTCCGACGGATAGTCAAGAAGAAATAGATTTCATCATACAAGCTTGTGAAGAATTAGGCGTAAAAGCAGTAGTCAGCAAAGGATTTTCAGAAGGAGGATCAGGAAGTGAAGCTTTGGCAGAAGCAGTGGTTGAAGCAATAGAAAGTAAATCGACTTCTTTTAAATTATTGTATGATTTAAACCAAAGTATAAAAGAAAAAATAAATATCATAGCTACAAAAGTTTATGGAGCAGCCGGAGTAAATTATACCACAAAAGCACAAAAACAACTGCGTAGTCTTCAGCAAAATGGATTTGACAGTTTAGCGATTTGTATGGTTAAAACACCAAACTCTTTAAGCGATGACACGAAAGTCTTGGCAAGACCTGAAGATTTTACCATAACTGTTCGAGAGTTTGAAGTAGCTGCAGGAGCCGGATTTATTTTACCTATTTTAGGAAATACTTTAAGGATGCCGGGTCTGCCTTCTGTTCCGGCAGCAGAACATATGGATATTGACGAAAACGGGGTAATAACAGGATTGAGTTAAACTCATTTTTTGTTGTGTGGTAAAATCCTTATATTAGCGATTCTTAAAAAATAGTGGTACTGTGGCCGAGTCTGGTTAGGCAATGATCCGCAAGATCATTTACGGTGGTTCAAATCCACCTGGTACCTCTTTCTTTATTTAATAAAAGTAAGTTAATAACGAAAAAATTATGTTGATTTAAGAAGGATTACTTTTAGATTTTAAATCCGCAAACTGACTTACTTCCGGCATTACATTTTCCACTTTTTGTTGCATTTTTTCAACGCGAGAAGGAAAAATTCCGCGTGCGATTAAAACCAATCCACACATCGCAATCAATAGACTTACCACGCGTTTTAATTTGTAGATTATATTTGGCGTGAGTTTGTGGTTTAATTTTTTTGCAAGAATTATTTTTAAAATATCGACCAAGAAATAAGTGATTAAAATCACGGTAAAAAAGGTAAAAAGCCGACTGGGTTCCATATCCATAGAAGGTCCAAAAGCGATGATTAATCCCAGCCAAAACCCTAAAACACCAATATTGACAAAATTCAATAAAAAACCTTTGGTGAAATAACCCAACCAATCTCCTTTTTTTACTTTTTGAAATTCTTTATCTTCTTGATGAGGAATTCTCTTTTTTTGTTTTAAAAAAGTAATCACCCCGTAGGTGATTAAAATACTCCCTCCAAAAATGAATAATCCGGGTTCGTCTTTAATGCTTTTCAATAGTTTGTTTGTACTGAAATAAGCGATTAAAAGAAAGGCTATATCTGCTAAAATAACACCAATGTCAAAAATGATTGCTGCGCGAACGCCTTTGATAGCAGCTGTTTCTAAAAGGACAAAAAATACTGGTCCAAAAAGAAAAGCTAAGACAATTCCCATCGGGATTGCAGCAAAAATGTCTTGAATCATATATTTGGGCGAAATAAATTAAAGAACAAAGTTATTAAATTCGCTTTATAAAACTCTCTATTTAACGTAAACCTGAAATAATTCCATTGGATTTAGATTCTTTTGATGCGTAAAATCTTAAATTTGCTGGTGATAACATCATTTAAATCATGAAAAACACACTGAGGTTTTCTTTAATAATTATAGGCGTAGGGCTTTTAGGATTTGGGGTTTACACTCTTTTATTTCCTGATGTGATAGAAAAATTTTCTGAAGATAACTCCCAATCTCTTGCTATGATGGGGTTCGGAGCTTTGTGTTTGTTAGGAGGATTAGCTTATAAAAGAAGGTGAATTTTCTAAATTAAAAGTAAAAACTTATCAGAATTAACATCAGCAAAAAAGAAAGAGTTAAACTTAAAAAACTTCCTAAACAGCCTTTAGAAACTATTCTTCCGATTTTTTGTTGACGTCCGCTTTTGGTTAAAGGAATTCCGGTTTTACGAGAAATATTTCTTTTTGCTTTGGTAATCCCTAAAAACCTTTTCCAAGAAAATCCACCTTTGTTCATTGATGAGTAATTATTGTACAACTACATTACCCTCGTAAGTTCCTTTGATGGTAACTTTTTCAAGCTCATGCGGATTGTAAAAATGATCATCATTTTCTGCCAGTTCTTCTGATACAAATAACTCTAATTCAAAAGAACCTTTAGAATGTTCGGCATTTAATTTATCTACTTTTACAACACCCTCTCCTAAGTTAAAGTATATATATTTGATAGGAATTTCTTCATCTTCCTCATTGTCTGCATACATATTAAACATAATCCCATCATCATAATCAATTTCAATATGGGGAGAATCTTCATAAAGTGGATATTCTCCGGGGCCATCAACATCATAGATCTCTAAACCAAGTAGTGCTAATTGATAGGGCTCATAAGGGAATTCTGCTTGACCTCCAAATGTGAGTGTTTTTGTGCCGTCAGAATTATTATCCCAGGTTATAATAGGAATAATATATCCGTCAAAATTTACTTCTTCTCCATCATCAAACTGAATGGTAGCATCTATTTTGTTGTTAAATATATCTCCGATTTCGTCGAGAATTTCTTCTACATCATCATTTGTACAACCCGTAAAAGTGAAGCTGACAACTGAAGCTAAAGCAAATAAAAAAACTAATTTCTTGTAATTTTTCATGATTTCTAAAATTTAATAAAATATTGATTGTTAGTTAGAAAACAAATATAACAAGTTTTTAATATATGTTAATTAAAGTGTAAGGGTAGTTTTTTTTATTTTGAAATTGTTGATAGTTATTTGTATCTATAAAAATAAATCCGGGAAAAGTTCAGCGTTTTTATCGACGGCATATTTTTTTAAATCTGTAATTCCTTCAGCGGTTAGAACCTCTTCATCTATTAAAGTTTGTCCGGAATAAATATTTTTTCCGGTTTTTGATAGAATAGCAAAAGCAGCATCTGCCATGATTTGTGGTTTTCTGCTTCTGTTGGCTAATTTTTCGCCGCCCAAAAGGTTTCTCACCGCTGCGGTGTCAATTGTTGTTTTTGGCCATAAAGTATTTGCTGCCAAGTTGAAGTTTTTACACTCTTCTGCCCAACCTAATGTCAACATGGTCATTCCATATTTTGAGAGGGTGTAGGCAGCATGATTTTTCAACCATTTTTTATCCATATTTAAAGGAGGAGCTAAAGTTAAAATATGAGCTTGTTCGGCTTTTTTGAGATAAGGCAAACAAGCTTTTCCGGCTAAAAATGTTCCGCGGATATTAATTTGATGCATCAAATCAAATTTTTTACTGCTTAATTTTTCCGTATTATTTAAATCTATGGCAGAAGCATTGTTGATTAAAATATCAATTCCTTTAAAAGTAGAAATTGTTTTTTCGACTGCAGCATTTATTTGTTTTTCAAAACGAATATCGCATTGAACGGGTAAAGCTTTTCCGCCTACTTTTTCAATTTCTTCTGCTACAGAAAAAATAGTTCCGCCCAATCTGGGATCTTCTTTAACAGATTTTGCAGCAATGGTGATATTTGCACCTTCAGCAGCTAATTTTAAAGCAATAGCTCTCCCGATTCCGCGAGAGCCTCCGGTTATAAAAACTGTTTTATTTTTTAATTTCATCATCATAAGTTTTAAAGAAAATAAAAAACCTGTTTCTAAGTAAAAGTTCAGAAACAGGTTTTATAAAATATATTTGTTTTTTATTTATGGAAATTCGACTCCTCCATAATTTGTGGGATCTACCTTTGGAAGATGAGCGTCATAAGTTTTGTTGATCGCTTGGACAAACTCATTTGCCAATAAAACATTTCCAACAGGAGTTAGATGAATTCCATCTAAAGAAAAAGCTCCTCCGGTTACAAATTCCGGGGTGATTTCTCTTCCGTTAAGTATAAAACCTTCATTTTTTACTTTGTTTAGAAAAGCATTTACATCTACGTGAGCCAAATCTTTTTGATCAGCTACGGATTTTATTTTTTGGTTGAAATTTTCTGTAGCTTCTTGAATTTCTTCAACTTCATCATACGTTAAAGCGTTTTCATCTTTTAAAGCTAATTTTCTCATCGCTGTTTTTATTCCTTCAAAATCCATTTGTGCTAAAGCAGCCCCAATTTCTTGCATTAATTCTTCTGCATTATCAAAATTCTGTTGGATTTCCATTAATCTGGCTTGAGCAGTCAATAAAACTAACTCTCCTTCTTGCATTTCTCTAACGCCTAATAGGTTTTCAGGATTTTCATCATATACAAAAAGTGGATTTGCTCCTTCTTCAAATTCCGGTAAAATAATACCCATTTCAGCTAATTCTTCTCGGCTTAAATCCAAACTCATCAGCATTAAATCTATTCCTCCGTTAAGCTGATTGGCTTCCTCTTCTTCTAATTCCATAGCATTCCAAGGGATATAAGTAAAGAAAGGAGTAGTGGTTACATCGGGAATGTTAGCTACAGCTCCTTTGGCACCATTAGCGGTGAAAGCTTCAATAATGATATCATAAGCTGAAGAAAATTCGCTGACAGGAGTAATGGAAGCGTTTGCTCCACCGGCTGTGGCATATCCTAAAACATCATTATTTCCTATAAAAACAGTAAAGAAAGAAGGGTCTTGTGCAACAGCATCTGTAAGCATAGAAGCATCAACCGGGTCGGTGGTCATTCTGGTAAAAAACGGGTTGTAATTTCCTTCTCCATTTGCCGGATTTCCATATCCCGGAAAAATAGCGGTTTGTGAAGTTGCTCCGGGAACTCCCATATTATTAAAAGGTCCTTCGCCGGCAATGCTGGTAGTAAATATGGAAAGATCTCCTTGATCGGCAGCGGGAACAGGAGTTAATTCTCCGTTTTCAGCACCTAAAACCAAACGCGCATTTCCATCGCTTCCAATTCCAACAGAACTGGGATCTACAAGAGGTTGAACAAATTCTCCTCCACCTACATTTTCCATTTGTTCGGCTAATAAGTTAGGAAAAGAAACTATTTGTCCATCGTAATACAAAGCATTATCAGCATATCCTGCGGTTAAGGAATTTCCGAAAGCCACATAATTAGAAAAATCAGCATTTCCTTTGGTGGGTGTAAAAGTTTCGTCTCTGGTGGTGCAAGCTGTCATTAAAACAGCGGCACATATTATGGCAATAAAATATTTTAAAGAAGTTTTCATGTTTTCTTATTTTGAAAAAGTTCAAAAATTAAAAGTTATAAGTCAAACCAATTGAAGGGAAAAACAAGTCAAAGTTGTAGGTTCCATCAATATTAGAGGTGGTGTTGTGCGATTCTCTATTGATAAATTCCATCAAAAGTGCTGCATCTACACGGAAGTTTTCTGAAAAAATATAACTTCCTCCAACAGAGGGATTAATTCGATTTGCATCGGGAACATCCGGGCTCATATATCTGCTGTTTATCGGACTCACCCCTACAATTACTCCGGCGCGTAATTCATAGCTTTTTTCCGGAAGATATTCCACTCCGGCTCTAAAACTGTATCCGTTTTTATAATGTCTTATCAATTGTGTGGAATTTTCTCCGGCAACCAATTCCTCTTCAAATTCTATGTCGATGATATCATAATCATTCCAATCCGATAAATAAGCATCTGCATTGATTACCCAATTTTCATGAGGTTTGTAAGAAGCACCAATTCCAAAAATCTGTGGTAAAGGCAAAGTTGCTTTCATTCCTTGTGAAGGGAAATTTCCTTCTAATGATTGAGGAACATCAAAATTGGCTTTTCCTCCAGTAGATTTCATCTTTAAAGGAGAACGATAAGTAAAAGCTAAAGCAATGTCTTCAGAAGGTTTGTAATAAACTCCGGCATTTACGTTAAATCCGTTTGCATCAGATTTTATTTGACTTTCTGCAAAAGATCCATCGCCAAATTGAACCGGCAAATCTCTGCGGATATCAACTTGTCCGTAAGTATAAGCCAATCCTAAACCAACCCCCCATTTATCGCTTATCTTATAACTCACAGTAGGCTGAACAGAAATAGAAAGCAAAGAAATTTCTTTGGTGTCAAAACGTCCGGCTGAACCTTCTTCCCATTTGTTGGAGCTTCCAAAAGGAGTGAAAACAGTTATTCCGTATCTCCATTTTCCTTCTTCATTTCCAAAAACAGCACTGGCATTAAAAGGGGTTTCTATCGGGTTGTCTGTTTTATATTCTACATTGGAATTTGCATCGGTAAAAGTTCCTTTGGTAAAAGTTCCGGTCAATCCTATTGTGGCGCCGTTTTTATCTAAAAAAGCCGCGCTTCCCGGATTGGTAAATAAAGAAGTGGCATCAGTAGGTTGTGCAAGTCCTGTGCTTCCTTTTCCAATTTGACGAGTTCCTTGTAAATTAAGCTGATATGCTTGTGCAAAAACTCCAATAGGGGAGAGCATCAGAAAAAAGAGTAATATTTTTTTCATCTTGTTTTAAATTAAATAGGATTATAAATTTCCTAAAAGAAAAGTTTATAAATTGAAAGAATCGGTTAGATTATGTTCTTTTTGTCAATACTCAAATATAAATAAAAAGAATTATTAATGAAAATATAATTTATAAGAAAGGAATTTTTTTATAAAAACAAAACATTTATTCTACTCTATACCAAGTTTGTGTTCTTCCAATCATCGCCAAACCGATATACCCTCTTACTTCTAAAGTGTTTTCATCTTTTAAGTTGATTTTGGCTTTGTATTCTTTTCCATTATTAGGATCCAAAATACGACCGCCTTTCCAGTTTTGTGAATTACTTTTTTTAAGATCTTTTAAAATCACCATTCCTTTTATAGGTTGATTTTTATTCTCTCCGCTGCATTTTTCACATTTGGCCTCTTCTCGACCCGGGGTCAGAATTTTGATTATTTTTCCTTCCAATTCACCTTTTTCTGTTTCATAAATCTTTACATAAGATTTTTCTTCCTTGGTTTCATCGTCAATAGTTTTCCAAGTTCCCAATGGAGATTGAGCAAAAACAACAACGCTAAACAATAAAAATAAACCGGAAAATATTATCTTTTTCATTGGGCTAAGTTTTATTTTTTACTAATGTATAATAAATATTAAAATAATCGTAATAATTAAAGCTTAAACTCCATCTGAATGAGAGCGATATAGAAGGTTAAATTTTCCTAAAACCTGGAAAATAAAAGAAGAATTGCAGAAAAAAATGATACTTTTCCTATTTCAAACTTTTAAAAAAATATCTATGAAAAATATAATTACACTTTTACTTTTATTGATTTCCTTTATTGCTTTTTCACAAGAGCAGATTTCTTTTGAAGAAGAAGAAGGTTATATTTTAGGAAATTTACATCAGCAAAATGATTGGGAAGTAACAGAAGATCAAGAAGGAGAAATTATTTCTAATCAAATTGTTACAGATGAAAAAGCCAGCGATGGGATTTATGCTTTTAAAAATGGACATGAAGACGATTTTGATTTTCAATTTATGCCCATTTTTGGAGCGGCGAAAATGTTTGAAAATCCAATAGATTTCACCGAAGGATTTACGCTTTCTTATGATATTTTGGTGACAGATCAAATGGGATCTGATTTTGAGTTTACTTTATTCGCCATCAATGAATATGAAGAATGGATGCCTGTTGCCGGAGTGGGAATAGAAAACAGAGGATATATTTATTTGATTAAAGATGAAAGTTATGACTTTGATTATGCCGATGCAGAATGGGAAGCCAATGAATGGATTTCTATTAAAATAGAAGTAGATGAAGAAAATATCAACTATTATGTAAATGAAGAATTACAAAAAACGATTTCTAATTTTTCGCAATTAGATATTTACGGGTTTAATATGTTGCACAACAACTATGGGTATGATGCGTATTATGATAATATCCAATTTGAATCAGGAGTGTTAAACGCACCAAAATATGCAAAAGAAGAAATAAAAATTCACCCCAATCCGGCAGAAGATTTTATTTCATTACAACTCCCCTCAGAAACTGAAATAGAAAACATTTCAATTTATAATATTATAGGGCAAAAATTAATTTCTACAACTTCTACAGAAAATATTCAGGTTTCTAATTTAACCCCGGGAGCTTATTTTATTAAAATAACAGATACAAATACGCAAAAAATCACCAAGAAAATGATTAAGAAATAAGAATTTTTCTTGAAAAATCTCAAAACCGATAAGTGAAAATTTATCGGTTTTTTTTATGGTCTTTCTCCTTTTCTCCAATCCCAAGGAGCAATGGGTTGAGGTTCTTCCCACAGACCAATTTTATTTTCTTTAGCGCATTTTTCTAATTCTGCATAAGACTTGTCTTTAGAATATTCTGTGTAATGCCAAGCAAAACCTTTTGCCAGCATTGCTTTATTTACGTTTAAACCTTCTTGGGTATAAAAAGTTCCTAAAATCCGACCAAATCCTCCATTTGGTTTTCTTTGACTGATTAAAAATACTTTTTTGCCTTCAATTAATTTCTTTAAATAACTCCGAGCAGCTTTAGAAAAGGCTTGTCCACCACGAATTTCCGGCGCATCAATATGATCAAATCTCACACTCATATAAAAATCATGATATAAAATCTCTGCAGTATCTCCATCTTGAACTCTGATTACTTCAACTTCTGTAACAATTGTATCTAACCTGGTGATGGGTTTTTCAGAAGAATCATATTTTTGCTTTAAATCTTCTATATCGGTATAAAGATCAAATTCTTCTAAACAGATCTGTGAAGAACAAGAAAATCCGGTTAATAAGAAAAATAAAACAATGGATTTAAAAACAGTTTTGAAATTCAACATAAAAAAAATGTAATATTGAGCAAAATAGAAAATTTCTCTATTTTGCTATTAATAATCTGAAAAAAGAAACGTTTTAAAGTGAAATAGTTTCTTTGTTCACCATATATATTTATTAATTTGCTCGCATGATTCCATTTTTAGATTTACATCGTTTAAACCAATCTTATCATAAAGCTTTTGCAGAAAAATTTGATCAGTTTTTAAATTCCGGACATTATATTTTGGGAGATTTTGTCCAAACATTTGAAAAAGAATTTGCAGCATATTGTCGAGAAAATTTTTGTGTGGGAACAGGAAATGGTTTGGATGCCCTAAAATTGATGTTAAAAGCTTATATAGAATTAGGGAGACTGCAAAAAGGAGATAAAGTAATCGTTGCTGCCAATACTTATATCGCTACAATTTTGGCGGTAAAAGAAGTAGGATTAATTCCTGTTTTTGTAGAACCCGATGAAAAAACTTTTAATTTAAATCCTGATTTAGTTGAAAAGAAAATAACCTTGCAAACCAAAGCAATTTTAACCACACATTTATACGGTCAACTTTCAGAGATGAAAAAATTAAGTGCTTTGGCGGTAAAAAATAATCTTTTACTCCTTGCTGATGCTGCACAATCTCACGGGGCCAAATTTTCTGAAGAAAACACAAATTTTGCCGATGCAACAGGATATAGTTTTTATCCTACAAAAAATTTGGGAGCTTTAGGAGATGCCGGAGCAGTAACCACGAATGATAAAACTTTGGCAGAAATGATTCGTGTATTGAGAAATTACGGATCTACAGAAAAATATAAAAATGATTTTTTAGGGTATAATTCAAGATTAGATGAAATCCAAGCCGGATTTTTATCAGAAAAATTAAAAGATTTAGACAAACATAATCAAGAAAGAAGAAGAATTGCAAAAAGATATTTAGCAGAAATAAAAAATGAAAAAATAAAACTTCCTTTTTGGAAAGGAAAACAAAACCATGTTTTTCATCTTTTTGTAGTTCGCGTAGAAAACAGAAAAGAATTTTGTGCTTATTTAAAAAAACATAAAGTTGGATATTTAATTCATTATCCAATTCCTCCTCATCAACAAAAAGCTTTGAAAGAATATCAAGATTTAGAGCTTCCCATCACAGAAAAAATTCATCAACAAGTGGTTAGTCTTCCATTATTTATTGGATTAAAAGAAGAAGAAATTCAAAAAATCATTGAAGTAGTCAATGCATACTGAATATGAGTAGAGAGAAAAAACAATATCGACAAGCTTTTAAAGCTACTTCTTTATTTGGAGGAGTACAGTTTGTCCAAATTGTTATTTCTGCTTTAAAATCAAAAGTGATTGCGCTTTTTCTTGGTCCTTCGGGAATGGGAGTTTATAATTTGCTGAGAAACACAGTTGAGGTAACCGGAAAAATTTCAGGATTTGGACTTTCTGCGAGTTCGGTGAAATTTATTTCAGAAGAATTTATGGATGGTGATGAGCAAAAAGCTTATAAACTCATTCAAGTTCTTCAAAATTTATTGTGGATTACCGGAAGTATAGGAGCTTTAATTTTAGCTTTTTCTGCTCCTTTTGTCAGCCGACTTTTATTTGATTCCGGAGTGTACACTTATTCCATTATTTGGCTGAGTTTAGCTGTGCTTTTTAATCAATTGGCAGATGGAAGAATAAGTATATTGCAGAGTTTACGAAAACTGCAATACCTTGCTAAAGCAAATTTATGGGGAAGTCTTTGGGGACTTATCTTAACGGCTCCTGTTTTTTACTTCTTAAAAGATGAAGGAGTGGTTCCCGCCATATTAATTGCTGCTGTGCTCAATCTTTTTTTAAGTAATTATTTTCTTAGAAAAAGTAAAATTCCCAAGAAAAATATTTCTAAAAAAGCAAGTCTGAAAGAGGGAGTTGATATGATAAAACTGGGCTTGGCCTTGAGTTTTAGCAGTTTGATTTCCGCACTTACAGCTTATCTTCTTCAGCTTTATATCAATGATTTGGGCGGAGTGGCACAAGTGGGATTATACAGCACCGGTTTTTTAATTTTAGACAGATACGGCGGATTAATTTTTTCTGCTATGGCAAAAGATTTCTATCCACGATTGGCAGGAATCTCTAATTATCGCTCCAGAATCAGACACACTGTGGAACATCAAGCTTTTATTGCTCTTTTGATGATTACACCCTTTGTGGTGCTTTTCTTGGCTTTGGCACCGCAATTTATTCAACTTTTGTTGTCTTCTGAATTTAAAACCATCAAAACCATGGTTTCCTGGGGAATGTTGGGCTTGATTCTAAAAGCTACTTCTTGGTCTATGGCTTATATTATCATCGCAAAAGGAGATACTAAACTCTATATCAAAACCAATATTTCTTTCAGACTTTTAGAATTAGCAGCCAATATTTTAGGATATTATTTAGGAGGATTAGTAGGTTTGGGAATCAGTTTTTTAGCTTATCAATTCGTTTATTTAATAGGAATTTATATTATTACTTATAAGAAATACACCTTTTATTTTTCCTCATCTTTTTACTTGATTTTATTGACTTGTATAGGATTTTCAGCAATCGCTTTCGGATTTACTCATATCTCTTATTTCTGGTGGAAATATTCTTTATTATTAGTTTTATTTTTACTTACTTTTTGGTTTTGTTATTACCAATTAAACAATAAGCTGGATTTTAAATCTTTTGTAAAAGAGTTTATCGAAAAAAGAAAATCTAAGAAAAAATAATTTCTGATTAAACTAAAAATAAGTTTTTTAAACTTTGGATTAAGTTTTCATGAAAAACGATATATTTTTCTTTGTCTTTTCTCATATGAAAAAATAAAAAACAATAAAAAACAGCATTTCTTTCAAATTCCTCCCAATTTTCAGGAGGAATAATTTCAGAAAAATGCGTTTTAATCCAGTCTTGAAAACTTATTTTTAAATCTTGTTTTTCAAAATAAAACATATAGATAAAAACCGGATCCATTCCTATGGGATAAAATCCGAAATTATCTAAATCAATTAAATGATTTTTCTGATAAACATTTTCTGCATGTAAATCTCCGTGAGCTAAAATATAAGTAGAATTCACTACTTTTTTCCAGATTTTTTCTGCGGGAATTCCATGTTTTAATAAATCTTTTTTAGCAGCGTTTATATTTTCTTCAAAAAAGAGTTTTTCAAAATTCAACAGTAACGGATTCCAATTGAATTGCGATAGTTTTTCTTGTTCTTTTAAACTGATTTCATAGAGTCTTTGAGCAGTTTTAATCAGTTTATGTTCAGGACTTTCTTGATTTATAGGAGAAAGATTGAGGTGTTCAAAATACAGTAAATTAGAAAAATCGCCTTCATATTTTTTGATGATTTTCGGAATTTTAAAATATTTACTGATAAGCGGATATAAATGCTGATCAACCCATAAAATACTTTCTAATTCGTGATTGACAAACAAATAATTCTTTTCAAAATAAAATTTATTTTTCCATTTTATTTTTCGATTTCTACTAAAAGTAGAGTTTTTTAAAACAAAAGAAGCTGCTTCAAAATCAGCAGGAATTTCAGGATATATTTCTTTTAGTAAACTATGATAATATTTATGATTTTGTGCATCAGCAATAAAATCAGTCAATCTTTTAAACTCTGTAATTTTTTTATCAGCAGGTTGTTTTAATAAGTATTTATACAAAGATTTTGCCGTAGGAAAATATTGAATTTTAATTTCCGGAATCAGCTGAATAAACAATCCAAAATGCTGTAATTTAGATTTTATTTTCTTTTTTATACTTCTTTTCATGTTGCTTTCCAAGCTTTCAGATATTTTTGCGCCACTTGAATATAATGGTGTTTTTCTTCCACAAATTTTCTGGCTTGTGAACTGATTTTTCTGATTTTTTCAGGGTTTTCAATTAATTCAGCTAACTTTTCTATCAAATCATCCATATCTGATAAAGCATTGATGCAGATCTGATTTTCTTGTAAATCGTAATACTTCAAAAACTCTTTTTCTGCCCCGGTAAAAACAACTTTTCCTGCCGCCATAGCTTCCAAAGCGTTATATCCTTGATCAAAACTATAAACCTGATCTAAAAGAATATCAGCTTTTTCATAACTTTTAATATATTCTTGATAAGGTAAATTTTCTGCTTTGATGATTTCTACTTTTGTGGGATATTTAAGCTGAATTTCAGCTAAAGCTTTTTCAAAAAAATCAATTCCTTTTAAAAAATAATTACTCCTGTTGATGCCTAAAAAAATACAGATTTTTTCTGTTTGCTGAAAAGAAGAAAATTTGATTTTTTCAACATTTACCGGATTTTCAATTAATCCTAAATACTTTGGATTATTTTTTAGCGGAATATGATAATCCATATCAGAGGCGATGACTCCTTTAATAATATTATCATATAAATAATGATGATGTTTTTTAAATTCCGGTTGTGTATATTTTAAAGCTGCCGAATATTTTTCTTCACTGACTTTTTTTTCTTGCAAAGGCGTAAAAATAGAATATTTCAATTTGTTTTTTAACGCAAAAGAAACACTGGAAACATCTGTTCCACAGGAAAGAAGAAAAATATTTTCATTGTGTTTTTTTAAAAAATCAACAGCTTTTTTTTCTTCTTCAGGTTGAATTCCCAATGGAGTTTCATTAATCAGTTGAACAACATCAAAGTTTTTTAATTCTTCTTTATAAGAAAAAAACTGTTTTAAAATATTCAGACTGGTGAAATCTTTTTTGAATACCTTGTAAAAGCCTACTTTTGCTTTTTTGCTGATTCCTTGATTGAATTTTCTTTTTAAAAGAATATCAGCCGGAAATTTTTTAAAATAATCTCCTGTGCTAATCAAACAAACTTCATGTCCTAAAGCAGTTAAGCCTTCTTTTAAAGAGTTGTGTAATCTGCTGTATTCTCCGACCAATAAAATTCGCATAAAAGAGATATTTTTACAAACATATTTAAAACTCAACTATCTTCATGCCTAAAATGAAAACTAAAAAACCATTAAAAATCTGTTTGATTGCAATTTCTTATGGAAGAGGAGGTTTGGAAAGAACAACAACTTTGCTTTCTCAAATGCTTAGCGAAAAAGGTTTTGAAGTAACTAATATAATTTTGACAGATGAAATTGATTATGAGTTTTCGGGAGAGTTATTTAATTTGGGAAAACTAAAAAAATCTCCAGATTTACCTCTCAGCAGAATATTGCGTTTTAGAAAACTGAAAAAATTTCTTCAAAAAGAACAATTTGATTTTATCATTGATCATCGTCCGAGAAACAATTGGTTAAAAGAATATTTTTATTTGAAATATATCTATAAAAATCAAGCTTTAATTTATGTGATCCATAACTTCATGACTTGGAATTATCTGACGAATAAAAAGTGGATGACAAAAAAAATGATTGCACAAACAAAAGGAATAGTTGCTGTTTCTCAGGCTATTACAGAAAAGTTGAAAGCAGAGTTTAAAAACATTCATCTCAAAACGATTTATAATCCGATGGAAGAATTATCAACAGAAAAACTGGTTGATTTTTCTTTAAAAAATAAAAAATATATTCTTTTTTTAGGACGATTAGATTCTGAAATTAAAAACCTTCCTTTGATGATGGAAGCTTATAAAAAAACAAAGCTTTTTGAAAAAAACATCAAATTAGTTTTGATGGGAAGTGGGAATTATGAAAAACTTCAAAAAAAAGCTAAGGATTTAAACATAGAAAAAGAAGTGATTTTTCAAACTTATGATCCGAATGTGGGATATTATTTAAAACAGGCAATATTTTTATGTTTGTCCAGTAAATATGAAGGTTTTCCAATGGTTTTAGTAGAAGCTTTATCTGTGGGAACCCCGGTGGTTTCGGTAGATTGCGATTCCGGACCAAAAGAAGTGATTCAGCATGAAAAAAATGGACTTTTAGTTGAAAATAATAATCCGGAAGCTTTAGCAAAAGCAATGAACAGAATGATAACTGATCAAGAATTATATAGAAAATGTAAAGAAAATGCACGCCAAAGCATAGCACATCTTAAAACTTCTGAAATAGCTGAAGTTTGGGAAAATTATTTATATAATTTAAAATCTATGAATAGAAATTAAAGTTTTTAAATGAGTATTTTTGAAAAAACTTGGATAAAGAAATGGGCAAACTTTCAGATATTAAGTTAAAAGAAATTCCAACTATAGAAGATTATCGCGGAAATATCGGGGTGGTTGAAAAGTCAGTTTTTGGATATCCTGTAAAACGGGTGTATTATTTATATGATGTTCCCAGTTCTGCTACTCGTGGTGGGCATTCACATAAAAAATTACATCAAACTTTAGTGGCGGTAAGCGGTAGTTTTGAAGTGGTTTTAAATGATGGAAAAGAAGAAAAAACAGTTTTTTTAAATAAACCAAATATCGGATTACATATTGTTCCGGGAATTTGGCGAGAATTAAAAAATTTTTCTTCCGGAGCAGTTTGTTTAGTTTTTGCCTCAGAAGTTTTTTCTGAAGAAGATTATATCAGAGATTTTCAAGAGTTTTTGAAAAGTAAAAATCAATAATAAATGAATTTTTCTGTTGTACTCACTGTTTATAATAAGGGAAAACAAATTGAAAACACTTTAAAAAGTGTTTTAAAGCAAACTTATCAAAAGTATGAAATCATTATAATTAATGATGGTTCTACAGATGATAGCGAACAAAAAATAAAAGCGTTTAAAGATTCAAGAATTCGTTATTTTTCTCAACAAAACAAAGGAGCAGCTGCTGCCAGAAATGCGGGAATAAAAAAAGCAAAATATAATTACATAGCACTTTTAGATGCAGATGATTATTGGTTTCCTCATTATTTGGAAGAGCAAAAAAAATCAATAGAAAAATTTCCTGAAGAAAAAGTTTTCAGCACAGCTAAACAAAAACGAATTGGAGAGAAAACTTTTCCGGAGGAATATTCCATAGCAGAAAACACAACATTTCCTAAAGCTGTAAATTATTTTGAATCCAGTTTTCAAAGTTCGGTTTTACACAGTTCAACAATTGTAATTCACAAAGAAGTTTTTGAAAAAGTCGGATTTTATAATCCTAAATATAAAAGCGGCCAAGACACAGATTTATATGTCAGAATTGGATTGAATTATAAAGTGGTTTTTTCTAATCGAATTTGTGTGGAATATATAATTTTTGAAAACAGCTTGTTTAGAAGTATTAAAAAACTGGATGAAAAAGCCGGATTTGAAGAATATGAAAAATATGAAAATAAAAATCCTGCACTGAAGAAGTTTTTAGACTTAAATAGATTTTCATTGGCGATTTTTGCGAAAACCAATGGAGATCAAGAGGGGTTTAAAAAAAATCGGAATAAAATAGATTTCAATAATTTAAATGCAAAACAGCGATTTTTATTAAAACAAAATAAAGCCGTTTTGATTTCTTTGTTTAAAGTGAAAAATAGTTTTGCAAAATTAGGAATAAAATTAAGTGCTTTTAAATGAAAATATTTTACTTAAATTTGATAAGTAAAATAATAATTTTCACTGCATGCGTTTTTTTCTTCTTAGTTTCATTGTTCTTCTAACCGGTATAAGTTCTGCCCAAAATCCTTATGATTTTTATTTTGAAGTAACTCCGGAAAGTGAAATTGAAAACATTCAAGTTGAAAAGAAAAAAACAGGAGAACTTATATTTCACACAAACTCAGCAGAATTTTCAAAATTTTTACTTACTCAAAAAATAACTCAACTGCAAAAAGCTTATCCTCAAGCAAATTCAAGGCGTTTACAAAGGATTTATTCTTTAAGCTTACAAGATTCTGTTTTGGTTGAAAACTTTAAAAACAGAAAAGAAATTCAAATGATTTCAGCTTTTGATCAGCCGGATTTAAGGAATTCTTATCCTAATGATTATTTTGATGATGAGGGAATTCCAAACAGAGCTTTAGATTTGATTAGAGCACCACAAGCTTGGCAAATTACTAAAGGAGATTCTTCTGTTGTGGTAGGAATTGTAGATAGAGGATATGATAAAAATCATGAAGATTTAGAAGGTCAGATTATTAAAGAAATAAAGTTAGGAAATAAAAGTAAATCCGATCACGGAACAACAGTAGCCGGATCTTTAGCAGCAAAAACTAATAATGGAAAAGGTTTTTCAAGTATAGGATATCATACAAAAATGATGATGACTACCGGAATTTATTCGCTTGAACAAGGATTGGATTCTATCTCTAAAATTCCGGGAATTAGAATTATAAACGCCAGTTGGGGATTTTGCGGATCAAGAACAAGTCAACGCCTTAAAAGGTTAGACAGCATTATAAAAAAAGTAAGAGAAAGAGATGTTTTGGTAGTTGCAGCAGCAGGAAATGGAATAAAGATGAGATGCAAATTAAATGAAGAAGAAAAAATCCATGGATATCACTATCCGGCATCTTATGATTTGGATAATGTGATTTCTGTTACTTCAGTAGGAGTTAAATTTCCGTATGGACATTATACAGAAACCACAAAAAATTCCGGTTGGCAGGATTGTCATGAACATCATCCTTTTTCGGGTTATAACATTTCAGATAATTGTCATACGCATAATGATAGAGTAGATATTACAGCTCCCGGAATTAAAGTGAATATCCTTAAAAAAAACAATGAATATTCTTACGGCCATTGGGGAACCTCTCAATCTGCCCCCATAGTTGCCGGAGCAGCAGCTTTAATGCTTGCTGTAAATCCGGATTTAACAGCAAAACAATTGAAAGAAATTTTATTAAACACAGCAGATGATATTTACCATCTTCCTTGTAATGAAGAATATAAAGGACTTTTAGGTAAAGGAAGATTGAATGCTTATCGAGCAGTTTTAACTGCAAAATGCATGAAAGAATCGGATGGGAAATTAGATTTAATGATTCGTGATGCTGTTGATGATTTTGGAGTTGAACCTTATGCAGGAAATAATTATGGTTGGCAAAGTCCGGATATTTGGATTAGAAACAAAAATGATGGTCAAATTTATTCTACAAATCAAACAGCTCAATTTTCTCGAAAAGAAAAAAATTATATTTATGTGAGAATCACCAACAATAGCTGTCAAACTTCATCAGGAGAAGAAAAAGTAACTTTGTATTGGGGAAAAGAGGAAGATTATTTAGAAAAAACCATAGAAAATAAGAATTTGATTTATAAAGAAAAACGCAAGCTTTTGGGAGAAAAGATTTTATCTGAAAAAATTCCAAAACTTCAACCCGGAGAAGAAACTATAGTTGAAATTCCTTGGAAAGTTCCTAATCCAAGAAAATATAAAAAAACAGAGAACCCAAATTCTTTTGTATTGATGGCAGAAATTATTGCTGATCAGGATGAAATCAAAACAGAAAAAGAAGAAGCTTTAGTAGATAAAATTATTAACAATAATAATTTGGCTTGGAAAAGAATTAAGATAGAACGATAGAATCAAAATAATTCTATTTCTTTAAAAATATTATTCAAGTGTTTCTTAGGATTAATTTCATTTAAAAAATTTTCAATTTGTTTTTTTCGATGTGGTAAATCTATGGGTTTTTTATAATGAAATTTTATAGCAGATATGAATTCCTCTGGAGTATTAGCTTTTATACAGTATTTCTCTAAATCATTTCCTTTAAACATAATATCATTTGCAATGGTTATTCCTGAAGATTGTAATGCTGCTAACAGTTTTAATTTTAATCCGGTGGAATAAACAGCAGGTAATACGTGGATTTTTGCATGGGCTATTAACTGATCCATTTCTTCTTGTGAAGGGTTAGCAATTACTTTTGCATTTTGTTTTTCAGCTAAACTTATCAACTTGGAATTTGGATTTTTCCCCGCAATATAAAAAGTGATTTCAGGAATATGAGGAATCACTTTTTTTAAAAGAAAGAAAACTGCTTTTTGATTTTCAGGAACAGATAAATTTCCGTGAAATAACACATAGTTTTTTGGCTTTGTTAGTTTTTTAGAATTGGGTTGAGGCAGGGAAGCAGGTAAATAAAAGCAACTTGCATTTATTTTTTTAAAATGAATTTGCTCTTCTTGGTTTATAGTCAGTAAATAATCTGCTTTTGAAAGTATAGTTTCATAAGATTTTAATTTTTTCGCTTCGAGTTTGAAAAATAGTTTTTTCCATCCAAAAGCGTCTTGACTTAAACCTTTATAATATTTGTGTTCAATATTATGTGTGCGAACTAAAACAGTTTTTTTTGTAATTTCAGGGTGTTCTAAAAAATAACAACAATGAAGACCTTCTAATAGTATGGGGAAATTGTCTTGTAATAAATTGTTTAAAAGCAGTTTAGAACGACGTGATTCTACGATAAAAGGACGTTTTGAAAAAAAATGTTTTATTTGTTTTTTTCGATTATAGAAATAAATTTTTTCGCAATATTTATTTAATTCTTTAGGCTTTCCACGTCCATAAGTAAAACAATGTAAAATAATGGAAAACCCTAATTCATGAAGAGCTTTTAATCTGTAGAAAACATCTGTCATTCCCCCATAATCTGGAGGAAAAGGAACGTCTAAGGAAACAAGATGTATTGTTTTTTTAGGCACTATAAAAATTAAGCACTTTTTTGTTTAACTTCAAAAACTCTTTGGCCATCACATTTTAAAGTTTTTGAAGGATATTTCAATAACAAAGCATAATCGTGAGTGGCCATTAAAATTGTATTTCCCTGTTCATTGATTTCTCTTAAAAGTTCCATCACTTCCACAGAAGTTTGCGGATCCAAATTTCCTGTGGGCTCATCTGCTAAAATCAAAACCGGATCATTGAGCAAAGCTCTGGCAATAGCCACACGTTGTTGCTCTCCGCCTGATAATTGATAAGGAAACTTGAAATCTTTAGTTTTCATGCCAACTTTTCCTAAAACTTCATCGATTTTATTGTTCATCGCGATTTTATCTTTCCAACCGGTAGCTTTTAAGACAAACAATAAATTTCCTCTGACAGTTCTGTCATTCAACAACTGAAAATCTTGAAAAACAATGCCTAATTTTCTTCTCAGATAAGGGATTTCCTTAGATTTTAATTTTCTTAAATCATATTCAACAATTTCTCCGGAACCTTCTGTCAGTGGTAAATCTCCATACAAGGTTTTCATAAAACTGCTTTTTCCTGTTCCGGTTTTTCCAATAAGATAAACAAATTCTCCTTTGTTGACTTCTACATTTACATCAGAAAGAATCAGGTTTTCTCTTTGATAAATCGCCGCATTATTCAGTTTTAAAATCGTTTCGGACATAGGTTTTTATTTTATGCGTTAAAGGTAGGCTATTTAAGAATAAAGTAAAAATGGAAAGTTTATTTTAAATAAATATTTAATTTTTTCTAAAAGTATTTTTAGTCTTTTTTCAAATTGCGATAATTGATTTTTGAAATAATAATTATAAAAAAACAACAAAAATAGATTTCAAAAAATGTTTTCGTTTTAAACTGAGATTTCTTTTTATACTTATTAAGAATTTCTTACGTTATTAAGAGAGCAGATTAATCTATCTTTGGGATTTTAAAACTTTATATATATGCTTAAAAAAACAAGCATTTTATTCCTTTTGGGAATATTTTTTCATACAGGTATTTTTGCACAGCAAACTGTAAGTTACACAAATGAATCAGGAAGATTTCAGCATGCGATGAAACTTTATAACCAACGAGAGTTTCAAGGTTCGCGGTTGATTCTTCAAGAAGTGATAAAAACCACTTCAAAAGAAAACTTAAAAGCAGAAGCAATTTATTATGATGCGATGGCGGCAGTTCATTTAGAAGAACATGACGCAGAAAAACGCATGATGAGTTTTGTTGAAAAATATCCTGAAAGTCCTCATCGAAACTCAGCTTTTTATGAAGTAGCTAATTTTTATTTTGACAAAGGAAGCTATAAAACTGCAGGAAGATGGTATGAAAAAGTTGATGAAGAAGTGTTGTCTAATGCAGATAAACAAAAATATTATTTCAACAGCGGATATGTAGCTTTTAAGGCAGAAAAAAAAGAAAAAGCACAACGTTATTTCAATCAAGTCAGAAGAGATTCAAAATATGATTCTCAAGCTAAATACTATTTAGGATATTTAGCTTATGAAGGAGATGATTATCAAAAAGCACAAGAACTTTTTGAAGAAGTTGATCAAGAAGATCAAACTGATAAAAACGTTTCTTATTTTCAAAGTAATATCAGTTTTAAATCCGGAGATTTTGAAAAAGCTATTGCAGAAGGAGAAGAGCAATTGCCAAAATCTAATCGACAAGAAAAATCTGAACTTCATAAAATTATCGGAGAAAGTTATTTCAACTTAGAACAATATGATGAAGCGATTCCTCATTTGGAAAAATACGAAGGAAAAAATCGTCGATGGAACAACACAGATTATTATCAGCTGGGATATGCTTATTATAAACAAGGAGATTATGAAAAAGCAATTTCTCAATTCAATAAAATCATTGACGGAAAAGATGGAGTTGCCCAAAATGCGTATTATCATTTAGCTGAATCTTATATTCAGTTAGATAAAAAACAACAAGCTTTAAATGCTTTTAAAAATGCATCAGAAATGAATTTTGATGAAAAAATAAAAGAAGATGCAGCTTTAAATTATGCTAAGCTGAGTTATGAAATAGGAAATAATTATAAAAGTATTCCGGAGGTGTTGACGCATTTTTTAGAAGATTTTCCACAAACTTCAGCAAGAGCAGAAATTCAAGCTCTTTTGGTAGATTCTTACATCACTTCAAAAAATTATAAAAAAGCTTTAGAATTAATGGAATATAATTCAAGTTTTAATGATCCTGAAGTTTATCAAAAAGTAGCTTTTTACAGAGGATTGGAATTATATGAAGAAGAAGATTACGCAAATGCAGAAAAAGCTTTTGATAAATCGCTTACAGAAAATATTGCAAAAGATTTTTTTGCCAGAGCAACTTTCTGGAAAGCAGAATCTGCTTATAATCTTGAAAAATATACAGAAGCCGTAAAATCTTATCAAGATTTTAAAAACAACCCTTCAGCCAAAAACACCGCAGAATTTTCGGCTATAGATTATAACTTGGGATATGCTTATTTCAACCAACAACAATATGCTGATGCAGCAACGCATTTTAAAGCCTATTCAGAAAAAAGCAACAGCGATGCAAAACAAAAAAATGATGCTTTTGTGCGTTTAGGCGATAGTTATTTTGCCCAAAGTAGTTATTGGAAAGCTATGGAAGAATATAACAAAGCCATCACCCAAAAAGGAGTGGATAATGATTATGCTTATTATCAAAAAGCAATCAGTTATGGATTTGTAGATAGAAATGAAAGAAAAATTGAAGAATTAAATTCTTTTTTAAATAAATATCCTAAGAGTATTTATAAAGATGATGCGCTTTATGAATTGGGAAATACGTATTTAGCAGAAGAAAAATCAGCAGAAGCAGTTCAAGCTTATGGCAAAATTGCCGATGAAATTCCGGGAAGTAATTACAGATCCAAAGCTATTTTAAAACAAGGATTGATTTATTACAACGAAAATGAAAACGAAAAAGCTTTAGCAAATTTCAAAAAAGTGGCCAAAGATTTTCCCAATACAGAAGAAGCAGATCAAGCGGTTACTTCAGCGAGAAATATTTATGTTGATGATGGAAAAATTGATGATTATGCAGCTTGGATAAAAACATTAGATTATGTAGAAGTTTCTGAATCTGATATTGAAGCAGCATCTTTTGAATCTGCAGAAAATCAGTTGATTAGTGAAAACAATAAAGCAGCCATCAAAGGATTTGAAGATTATTTAAATAAATTTCCTAACGGAAGTCAAGCTTTACATGCACATTTTCAATTGGCAAGATTGTTTTATAATCAAGAAGATTATCAAAAAGCAAAACCACATTATAAAACTGTAATTGATAAGAGCAGAAATGAATATACTGAAAAATCATTAGAGCGTTTATCAAGAATTTATTTGGAAGAAGATAATTATGAAGAGGCGATTGCTGTGCTTCAACGTTTAGAAGAAGAAGCAAATCTGCATCAAAATATCACTTTTGCACAATCAAACTTGATGAAAGTTTATTATGATTTGAAAGATTATTCAAAAACAGTAAACTATGCAGAAAAAGTCTTAGAAAACGACAAAGCAAGTGAGCGAGCCAGAAGCGATGCGCAGATTTTTATAGCACGTTCTGCTATGAAAACAGGAGAAGAGAACAAGGCAAAAGAAGCTTATACTAAATTGCTGAAAAATGCCAGCGGTTCTTTAGGGGCAGAAGCACAATATTACGATGCTTATTTCAAAAGAAAAGAAGGAGATTTTGCCGCTTCTAACGAAGCTGTTCAAGTATTGGCAAAAGATTATTCAGGATATAGAAAATACAGTGTTCAAGGATTATTGTTGATGGGGAAAAACTTCTATGATTTAGAAGATGCTTTTCAAGCTACATACATTCTTCAAAATATAATAGATAATTTTGAAGATTATCCGGAGGTGGTTGTTAAAGCAGAAAAAAAGCTTCAAGAAATAAAAGAGAAAGAAGCAGAAACCAATTCATCTATAGAAGAATAAAAAATCAACATTTTCAAGCTTAATAAAATTATAATAAAACCTATGCAAGCGTTTTTTAAAAAAATAATACTTCTGATTTGTGTGTTAAGTGGAGGAATACTTTGGGCACAAAAAGACAGCACGGCAAACGATAAAATAGATACACAAAAACTAATTATCATAAAACCTTATTCTCCTACTGTGAGTGATGCAGTTAAGGTAAAACAAAAACCTTCAAGAGAAAAAGACAGTTCGCTTTTTGAGAAAAAAGAAATTCAATATGATATTTATTCTGTTCCGGTGGCTTCTACATTTACTCCGGAAAAAGGAAGAGCTTCAGACGTAAAACGTATGCGTCAGCCTAAACTTTATGACAATTATGCTGCCGTAGGATTAGGAAATTATCTGAATGCTTTAGCGGAGTTTTATTCAGATTTAAAAGTAGCAGACAAGCAAAGATTTACCATAGATTTACAACACAATTCTTCTCAAGGCGGAGTAAAAAATATTCCTTTAAAGAAGAAAGATAAATTTTTTGACACCAAATTTGGCTTAGGATTTAAATCAGAAGAAGATCAATTCTTTTGGGAGGGTAGATTAGGATTTTTGCATCAACAATATAATTGGTATGGAATTTTTGATCCTATTTTTTCTGAAGCTGAGTTAAATGAAATCAATCCGACACACAATTACATCGGAGTTTCTTTAGCAGGAAGCTTAGAAATGAAAAAAGGTGTTTTTGATAAAATCTCTTTGGCTTATCAAAATTTTGGAGATGACAACAGCAGTAGTGAAAACAGAATTACTTTAAAACCAAATTTTAAATTTGATGTTGGAGATCATAAAATCCACACAGAAGTTACAGCAGATTTTCTTGCCGGAAAATTTAAAGATCATTTAAACTTAGGATTTAATAAATACAGCTTTTTAAACTTGGGAATTTATCCGAGTTATAATTATGATTATGGAGATTTAGCTTTTACTGTTGGAGCAGAAGTTTTCTATTCTTCAGATTTAGAAAACAGCAATGGCGAATTATTTATACATCCTAAACTTAAAGCAAGTTATCATTTGGCAGAAGAGTTTTTGACTGCTTATGCCGGAATTGACGGAGGGTTAGAACAAAACTCTTATTATAGTTTAGCACAAACCAACCCTTATGTAGCACCACAATTGATGATTAAACCAACGCACACTCAATTTGATGTTTTTGTGGGAGCAAAAGGAATGTTGGCAGATAATTTGACTTATGATTTGCGTCCGGGATATAAATCAAAGAAAAATCAAGCTTTATACCACGCTTATTCCAAAGAATATCCTTTAGCAAATTCAGGTTTTACTTATAATAATTCCTTCTTGACAATTTATGATGATATTAAAACATTTTATTTGCAAGGATCTTTAAATTATAAAATGTTGGAAAATCTGCATTTCGGAATTGGAGCAACTTATTCTAATCATTCAACAAGTGGAAAAAATAAATTGATGGATTCTGAACAAAAGATTGGAAAAGCATGGAATTTGCCGGAATTTGAAGCTACAGCAACAGGAATTTATAAAATTTCAGATCGCTGGAGCACTGAAGTGGAGTTTTATTATATTGGAGAAAGAAAAGATTTTATCAGCAAATCAAATGAGGTGTTTGAAACCGTAAAAGCAAAAGGATTTTTAGATGCCAATTTGCAGATAAATTTTCAGGTGAGTGATCAATTTGGGATTTTCCTCAAAGGAAATAATTTACTAAACGACAGCTACCAACCTTGGTATAATTATAAAGCACAAGGAATTCAAGGAATGTTGGGGGTAAATTATCAATTTTAAAAAAGTATAAAAGACAAAAAAGCAAAAATAAATTTAATTAAAAACCAAAATGTAAAACCACACTAATAAGAGTTTTCAAAAACGACAAAAAGCAAACTAACACAATTCAGAAAAAACTTATTAGTACAAAAGAAAAGGGACATGAATTTAGTAACAGAAATTTACACAAATTCTGAATCATCTATTCATTCAGAATTACAGGAAATTGAACGAAAATTTTTAGTAAACGGAGAAGATTTTAAAAAAAATGCTTTTAAAAAAGTAGAAATCGTTCAGGGATATTTAAACTCAACTCCGGAGCGAAATGTGAGAATTCGTACTGCAGGAGACAAAGGATATATAACCATTAAAGGACCATCTTCCAAAGATGGAACCACGCGTTTTGAATGGGAAAAAGAAATCAGTTTAGAAGAGTCCAAAGCATTGCTTAGACTTTGTGAATTGGCGATTATAGAAAAAGTTCGCTATTTTGTAAAAGTTGGGAAACACACTTTTGAAGTAGATGAGTTTTTTGGCGTAAATGAAGGATTATTATTAGCAGAAATAGAACTGGATTCTGTTGAGGAAGATTTCGAAAAACCGGATTGGTTGGGCGAAGAAGTAACAGGAAATAAAAAATATTACAACGCTCGACTCAGCAAACAACCTTATTGTGTTTGGGGCAATGCCGGATTATTTTCTGCACAATAAAAAATGTTTTTACAAATCGATTAATATATGAAATCAAAAATTCTGATCATTGAAGATGAAGCTGCTATCAGGCGCGTTTTAAAAAATATTCTTACAGAAGAAAATAAAAACTATACCGTAGAAGAAGCTGAAGATGGTTTGAAAGGCATGGAAAAAATAAAATCTACAGATTACGATTTAGTGCTCTGTGATATAAAAATGCCAAAAATGGATGGTATTGAAGTGTTGAAAGCCACCATGAAAATCAAACCGGACACCAATGTAGTGATGATTTCAGGACATGGAGATTTGGAAACTGCCGTGGAATGCATGAAAATCGGGGCTTTTGATTACATTTCAAAACCCCCGGATTTAAATAGGTTGTTGAATACTGTTAGAATTGCATTAGATCAGAAAAAACTGGTTAGCGAAAACAAAAGGTTGAAAAAAAAGGTGAGCAAAAAGTATGAAATGATTGGAGAATCTCCACAAATTTCAGAAATTAAAAACATCATCGAAAAGGTTGCACCAACAGAAGCAAGAGTGCTCATTACCGGAGAAAATGGAACCGGAAAAGAATTGGTGGCGCATTGGCTTCATGAAAAAAGTGAACGCTCAAAAGGTCCAATGGTAGAAGTGAATTGTGCTGCAATTCCAAAAGAACTGATAGAAAGCGAATTGTTTGGTCATGTGAAAGGGGCTTTTACTTCTGCCAATAAAGACAGACCGGGAAGATTTGAAGACGCAGATGGCGGAACTATATTTTTGGATGAAATTGGAGATATGAGTCTTTCTGCGCAAGCAAAAGTATTACGTGTTTTACAAGAAAATAAAATTCAACGCGTAGGAAGCGGAAAATCAAAAAATATCAATGTTCGCGTGTTAGCAGCAACAAACAAAGATTTAAAAAAGGAAATAGAAGAAGGGAATTTCCGTGAAGATTTATACCACAGATTAGCAGTTATTTTAATTCACGTTCCCAAACTTTCAGAAAGAAGTGAAGATATTTCTTTGTTGATTGAACATTTCGCAAAGAAAATCGCTAAAGAACACGGCACCAAACCCAAAACTTTTAGTAAAGAAGCCATTAAGATTTTAGAAAAACAAGCTTGGCCAGGAAATATCAGAGAATTAAGAAATGTTGTAGAAAGATTGATTATTCTCGGAAAAGCTAAAATAGACAAAGAAGATGTGAAATTATATGCCGGATAAAAAGATTATTTCTTTTGATAACTTTTTGGGATATATCTTAAAAACCACATCGTGTTTCCATCCGGTTGTTTCCAAGTGTGAAAATTTTCAAAATGATAACGTGCATAAACGATAACATTTGTTCGCAAACGCGTTTCGGTATAAAGAGGAAGTGCAGTTTTTTCTGAAAGTTCTAAAATTCTGTTTTTCATTTCAGAAGCAATCTGAGTATTTGGACCTCTGTCGTCTTTTACAATTCCCCAAAACCAAGCATATAGATAATCTCCTTTTTTAGGGCGTTGTTGTTTGATATATCTTTGGTTTTTAAGAATTTTTAAAGCGTTTTTTAATCCGGTTACATGGAAAGCCAAACCGATATTAGCAATAATATCTTTCCAAAAATTGTTGTCTTTTGCATTGGTTTTAAAGACAATAGCAATTCCTAAACCATCTTTTCCTAAGATTAAAGCATCTTTAGCAATAGCTTTATTGACCATATGTTCTGCTAAATAAAGAAAACGTTTATCTCTGTTTCTGCCTTTTTTGACAATATCTTCGGCAGAAGGAGTTTCCTTCAGAATATCGGCAACACGTCTTATGATGAGGTCTTTATTCAAAGTATGGTGGGTTTAGATACACAAAAGTACAAACTTAATTTTTGGCTAAACTTGATGAAAGTCAGATTTTATAAATATTAACTTTGATTAACTAAAGTTTTAATTTCTATAAAAAAACCCTTTCTTTTTTTGAAGAAAGGGCTTGTTAATTTATACATTAAAATCGTAAATTATTCAGCAGAGTTTTGTGCTTTTTCCATAACGATTTTTTGGTATTTTTCCATTAAGTTTTGATCAGACTGAACTGCTTGAGCAATTTCTTGGTAACGGTCGATACTCATTCCTGCATCTTCAATGATTTTTACAGATTCTTGTTGAATCTTTTCTTCTAATTTTCCGAGTTTTTCATCAACACGTTGTTTTTTATCCAACTCTTCTTGTGAAGGTTTATCTTCTATAGCAGACGGATTTTGCTCAGCCATATGAAGCTCGTTATAACGATCTCCTGTCAATCCTTCTTTTTCAATTTCATTCAACATCTCTTGCTGAGCTTCTTGGTTTTTTTGCATCACTCCTTGTGCAATTGTAGCAAATTCTTCTAATTCAGAATCTTTTACTTCTGTCTGAGCTTGTTCTTGCTGCATTTGTGGTTGAGGTTGTTGAGCAAAAACACTCATTCCTCCAAATAATGCCGCAACTAAGACGAGTGATTTCAATTTTTTGATAGTAATCATAATGCTTGTTTTAAATTATTGATTTCCAATTTTAAAGAAAAGTATTCGGTCTGACCAAAAACATCCCAAAGCTTAAGTAAAATTTAACAGATTGTTGGTTTTAAAAGCTGAAAAAACTCCTTTTCTGTAGAAAATCAGCAAAGAAAATATCTAAAAAAAGAACTTTTCTCAAAAAAATCTCTTTTTTTGATTTAAATAATGAAATAGCGGTATAAATATTTTTCCTAACTTTACGAAACAATCTATTATTTATGAAAAATACAATAACAGCAATAATTTGCGCTTTGGGAATTATTATTTCTACTTATATCCTAACCCAAGCGATTAAAAACAGAAATGTTTCTGAAAATACCATAGCAGTAACCGGAATGGGGAGCAAAACATTTACTTCAGATTTAATTACGTGGAGTGCTTCTTTTTCAAAAAACTCTTTAGAATTGCAAGAAGCTTATAAAAGCTTGGAAAATGATCGGGAAGAAATCAAAAGATATTTATTAGAAAAAGGAGTGAAAGAAGAGGAGATTGTTTTTTCGGCAGTAGATATCGACAAAGAATATAAAGAAGAACGCGATGCCAACGGATATTATCAAAGAGGAGAATTTTCAGGATATAATCTTCGACAATCAGTTTCAATAGAATCTAAAGATGTAGAAAGAATTGAAGGTATTTCAAGAACAGTTACAGATATTATTGATAAGGGAATAGAACTGACTTCTTCTTCTCCTTTATATTTTTATACCCAATTGGCAGAAATCAAACATGAATTAATCGCCGAAGGAACAGAAGATGCAAGACAAAGAGCAGAAGAAATTGCTGAAAATTCAAAAGCTAAATTAGGAAAATTAAAAACAGCTTCTATGGGTGTAATTCAAATCACCGCTCCCAATTCAGCAGAAGATTATTCTTGGGGCGGAACTTTTAACACCACTTCAAAAGAAAAAGAAGCCAGCATCACCGTGAGATTAGAATATAATGTAAAGTAATTTATAGAAAATCTTAAAATTCTACGCCAAAGGGAAGGGTAATTTTTTTGAGAAAAAATAAAATGAAAAAATGCTCAAAACAAAACAACAGAGAAAAACATCAATTTTTCTTTTTAGCCTTATTTTTTTCTTGTTGACCGCTTTCCTTTTTAGTGGAAATCCGGATGAAAACACTGAAGTACATTCTGCGTATGGACTATCAGCTTATGTGTTTGTTGCAGTTTTAAGTTATACAGTTTATTATAAACGAAATTTTAAAACCATAGCTTTTTGGCTGGCGATAGGAGTGGGCATACTTTTCATTATGATCAGTTTGCTTTATTTTTATGCATTGTTATTGGGTTCAGCTTGGACGATATGAAAAAACTCAATCTTATAAATAAAATCCTGACAATGCTAAGTATTTTGCTTTTAGGAATGCTGATTGTCAAAACAATTTGGTATAAACCTTGGGCAAGATATACTTATCAAACTTCGGTTTCCACGCCTCAAGAATTTCCAATTCATCTTTTTGGAATTTGGTTTTCTACAAAAGATAATAATTATGTAGGCAGTTTTTATCAAGAAAGAGAGCTGATCAATTCTTTTTCTTCAGATTGGGGAAAAAGCAGATTGAGTTATAATAAACGTTCAGAGTTTTTGCCCGAAACTTTGTTTTTGGAATATGTAGATTTTCGAACAAAAAACTATTATGTAGATACGATTGTTTTACCAAAAGAAAAATTGAAAAAAAGTTTTCAGCAAATAAATCAAGGAAAAACAAGAAAAGGAAAAAAGGAAATCCATGTAGGAATCGCCAATGACGGAAATATTGTGTTTTGGGTAGTTCAACACCAAAAAGCCATAGAATTTTATAGCACAACACTGCAGGCTAAACCTTTCCCCGAAAAAATACATGCTTACGGAAAACCTAAAATAATAAAAGATAAAGAAGAATATATCCGACAGCAATTTGAGAATATTCCGGATCGTAAAAAAACTGAAATATTAAATAAAGATGTTTCCGAAGCGGAGTTTAAAGATAGTATTCCAACTTATTTTGAAGTTATAAGGAAGTAAATGTTGATTCTTTCGTTTTGAGAAGATTTTTTAAATAATTTCTATAGAATATGTGTTTTTCATATTAAAATATTAATTTTAAGCATTCTGTATGAGAAAAATGTTTTTTATCAAAACATTATAAGATAGAATAACATTAATTCTGAAACATAATCTATAAAAATGTAAAAAATGAAATCAAAATTTTTAATTTATATTGTATTTCTAATGACCGCTTGTAGCCAATCCCAAAACCCAGAACACATTTGCAAAGACTGCAAAACCTTTGATTTAGCAAAAGTAACTTATCAAGAAGATATTCAAGAGTTGACCGCTAAAGCCGAAATTTTTAAAATTGCTATTGTCAATGAAAGTAATCAAGAAAAACGTGTGGAAGAGGTAACCGACTCCGATAAAGTGAAATTATATAAATATCGTTTTTTAGATGAAGAAGGTTTGTTTGAAGAAAACCCGATAAGTTATGACAACAAATTTTTCTTTGATGGATTAACTGTTCTCACAGATGCAGAAGATAATATTCAAGCTTTTTCCACTACTACTTTTTACGATGGAAAAATGGAAGATATTGAAAAATTTATCGTCTATATGAAAAAGAAATATTCTAATTTTCATTTTGAAGAACATACTTTAAGAGGAGGAATGCCTTTATATCGTTGGACATCTGATGATGAAATTATTCAAATTGTCAGCGATAAAGAAGAGGGAACAGAAATCCGTTTTGACGAAAACGGAAAAGAAACAGAAGTGAGCAGTACCCACATCAGCTTAACGATTTATGGAAAATCATTTATAGAAAACAATATAAAAGAGTGGGTAGAAAACAATTCAGAATTTCTAATCTATGAAGAACAGAGTTATGAGTGAGGTAAACAATTCAAAATAAAAAAATCCGCCAAATATGTTTTGCAAAAAAGTTTGGCGGATTTTATTTTAAAAGAATAGAAAACTAAGGGTTTTAATTTTTTATATTAATAACCAAAGTTAAGGTTTTCAGCATTTCCTGCTTTAAAAGTACCTTTAGCTTTTATTTCTAAATCCTCTTCGGAGTCGTCTAAATAAGCTTCTAAAAACACTACAAATTCTCCCTCTATTACATTATTTGATATTGAAGTGATTTTAAAGTAACCTTCCTCTTCACTTAAGTAAGGATCCTCATGAAGTTCAATCCAACCCTCATTATAATTTATAAAAACATGGGGAGCTTGTACTCCTGGATCAGCGAATGAATGCAAATTAAAATTATAGACAGTTTCTTCAATATTATCTAAACTTACATTAATAAGACTGAAATCTATTTCAAAATCATCAGGATCTTCTTCTTTTGGGAACAGCTCAATACTAACAAAATCAGGGAGATTGCTTCCCATAGAAGTTTCTGAAAAAACAGCATTTCCGGAGTAAGTTCTTGAGATATCTCCACTTAATTTAATCTCAGAAACTCCATAATAAGGTTCACCGCTTGTCGGATCACCATTTTCATTGTTGTCATCATCACTGCTACAACCGGTAAATATTAAAAGTCCAAAAATTACAGCCGTGCTTAAAATAATTCTCTTTAACATAATATGAATTTTTAAATATTATCGTAAAACTAAAGTTTTAAAACAGTATTTGTAATAGACAATTAGTATTTAGCGGGTTTGGATAAGAATTCGGTAGGTTTGAATTAGTATTTGGGGAGGGGATTTGTGGGTTTGAAATTGTGTTTTTTGTAAATAAAAAACCTTGAAGCTATTAAACGATAGCTTACGCTTTTGCGTTAATTAATATTTTTTCTTTTCTAAAGCAAAGATAAGGTGTTCTTATTTTACTAAAAAAGTGTTTTAAAATTAAATATGATTGCTATTGAATTTAATTTACTATCTTTGGGTGTTCGCTTAAAGCTATAAGAATGAAAATAAGCTTAAAAGATATCGCTGAACTTCAGCCGGGAGTCTATCTCAGAGCTAATGAAAATGCAAGGAGTGCGGTCTATTTGCTTGGGATAAAAGATTTCGATGAGAATCTAAATCTTGTCGAGCCATCTGTAATTGTGGACAGAAGTGAAGTGAAAGATAAGTATATAATTGAAGAAAGTCATATTCTTTTTTCAGCAAGACTTGTTTTTAATGCTTTTAAGTTGCCTAAGTCTAAAGATGTTTATGTGGCATCCAATAGCTTTATTTTAATCAAACCGGATTTAGAGAAGATTCATTCTGGTTATTTGAGATGGCTTTTGAATCATCCTCATACACAGAAAAGGTTGATTCAGCTTACCCAGGGAACAAGCAGAATGCCTTACATCAGTCAAAAGAAATTAGGAAGTCTCTCTATTGATTTACCGGAACTGGCTGTTCAAAAGAATATTGCTGCGCTGTATGACCTATTGAATAAAGAAAAAACAATCAGACAAAAATTAACTCTAAAAAGAGAAGAATACCTTCAAGCTTTATTGTTGAAAAAAACAATGAACAATGAGCAATGAGCAATGAGCAATGCTATGCCCTGAGCGTAGTCGAAGGGAATAATGAACAATTAAACATTGATAATTGACAACTGATAATTGACAACTGATAATTATGATACAGACCCAAGACATTAAAAAAACCGTATGGGACGCCTGCGATACCTTTCGTGGGGTGATTGATCCATCACAATACAAAGATTATATTCTGACGATGCTTTTCATCAAGTATATTAGTGATGTAAACAAGGAAAAACGTCAACAATACGCGGAAAAATACGATGGAAATGAAGCGCGAATCGAACGAGCAATGGCAGCCGAACGCTTTATCATCCCGGAAACCAGCACCTTTGATTATCTCTATGAAAATAGAAACGAACCTAATATTGGATCGCTGATTGATATTGCTTTGGCCGATCTGGAAGAATCCAACCGAGCAAAGCTTACCGGAGAAAGCGGTTCAGGAGTATTTAGAAATATTTCTTTTAATAGCTCTAATTTGGGAAGTGAGAAAGAAAAGAATACCCGATTAAAAGAGTTGCTTTCTGATTTTAGTGAATTGGATTTGATGCCTTCTCATCTGGCGGATAAAGATGCTATCGGTGATGCTTATGAGTATCTGATTTCAAACTTTGCCAGTGATGCAGGAAAGAAGGCAGGAGAGTTTTTTACACCATCAGAAGTTTCTCAACTATTGGCCAAGCTAACTAAAGGAAAGGAAGGCTCTAAAATATACGATCCAACCTGTGGCTCTGGTTCTCTTCTTTTAAAAGCAGCTCATCAAGTTGGAAGTAAAGATGCCAGCATTGAGCGAAGTCGAAATGTAGCCATATATGGCCAAGAAAATAACGGAAGTACTTGGGCTTTGGCGGTGATGAATATGTTTCTCCACGGTTTCGATAATGCCAGTATCCGTTGGGGAGATACCATTCGGAATCCATTGCATACCGAGAGTAATAATAGTTTAATGAAATTTGATGTTGTTGTTGCTAATCCACCATTCTCCTTAAAAAAATGGGGGAAAGAGGAAGCCGATAATGATCCTTTTAATCGTTTTTGGAGAGGTATTCCACCAAAAAGTCGTGGAGATTGGGCTTTTGTTACACATATGATTGAAAGTGCTAAAGAAGAAAGTGGTAAAGTTGGTGTAGTTGTACCACACGGAGTTTTGTTTAGAGGAAGTTCAGAAGGTAAAATTCGTCAGCAGGTCATCGAGGAAAATCTTTTAGAAGCAGTGATTGGTTTACCTTCTAATTTGTTCTTTGGAACAGGGATTCCGGCGGCGATATTGATATTTAATAAAGCGCGGGCTTCGGGCTTCGACTCCGCTCAGCCCTCGAATGATGTGAATATTGAGTCTTTCGACCAAGCTCAAAAATCACATAGCCGAAGTGTGGACACTGAGCGAAGTCGAATTTCGGACACTGAGCGGAGTCGAATTTCGGACACTGAGCGAAGTCGAATTTCGGACACTGAGCGAAGTCGAATTTCGGACACTGAGCGAAGTCGAAGTGTACTATTCATCGACGCCAGCGAACATTACCAAAGCGGAACTAATCAAAATGTATTGCGCGATGAGGACATTCAAAAGGTGGTAGATACCTATGAAAAGTTTATTTCTGAGGACTTAGAAGCCGGGGAATTAGAAGAAAAATACAGCTATGTAGCCACTTTTGAAGAAATCAAGGAAAACGATTTCAATCTAAACATTCCAAGATATGTAGATACGTTTGAACCCGAACCACCAGTAGATATGAAAGCTGTTGCCAATGAAATTAAAGATTTGGAAAAAGAACTGGCCGAGGTGCAAGAAGAGATGAATAAATATTTGGAGAAATTGGATTTTAAATGAATAGTTGACAATGAGCAATGATGAATGTTTGATGATCAATTAATAAAGAAAAAAATCGTCATCTTGAGAGCCGGGCTAATACTGAAAACAAAAATCAGATCGACAGGAATTGGCGAAGTGATGGTTGAAATTTGTAAAGCGACCTGTAAGGCTTATTTACAGGTTTAAAATCAACTGACATAAAATCTTTGTGAGCTGAATATTTAAAATAAAAAAATGAAGGAATCAGAAATCATACTATATACAACTCCAAATGGAGAGGTTAGGATAGACATTCGTTTTGAGGGCGAGACTTTTTGGTTGACACAGCAGAAGATTGCCGACTTATTTGATGTGGATAGAAGTGTAGTAACCAAGCATCTTGGGAATATTTTTAAAGAAGGAGAATTGGATAAAGAAGCAACTTGTGCAAAATTTGCACAAGTTCAAACCGAAGGCTCACGGCAGGTTAAGCGGAATATTGAATTTTATAATCTCGATGCTATTATTGCGGTCGGTTATCGTGTGAATAGCTACAACGCAACCCAATTTAGGATCTGGGCAACCAAGACCTTGAAAGAATTTATTATCAAAGGTTTTGTGATGGATGATGAACGTCTAAAGCAAGGAAAAAACTTTGGCAAAGATTATTTTGACGAGTTATTGGAGCGTATTCGTTCCATTCGAGCTTCTGAGCGGAGATTCTATCAAAAAATAACTGATATCTATGCACAAGCCAGTATTGATTATGACTCTAAGGCCCCGATAACAAGAACTTTTTTCAAAACTGTTCAAAACAAAATGCATTGGGCGATCACGGGCAGAACGGCGGCAGAGATAATCAAATTAAGAGCCAATGCCAAGGACAAGAATATGGGGTTGACCACTTGGAAGAATGGACCCAAAGGAAAAATTTTAAAATCAGATGTCAGCATAGCTAAAAACTATTTACAAGAGGATGAAATCAAAGCTTTGGAGCGGATAGTGACGATGTACTTAGATTTTGCTGAACTGCAAGCAGAGAAACAAAATCCAATGAAAATGAAGGACTGGATTGATAAATTGGATGCCTTCTTACAATTTAATGACTATGACGTTTTACAAAATGCAGGAAAAGTTTCAGCGGCAGTAGCCAAAAAGTTAGCTGAAGAAGAATTTAAAAATTTTGAACCAATTCAGGATCGGGAATATGTTTCCGATTTTGATAGGGAAGTTAAAAGGTTAAAGGATAAAAAATAAACCCTTATTGATGTCGCAAAAAACGACTTCAAACTTGAAATGCATTAAAAATGAAAGCAAATGGATTAAATAAGTTAACCTATAAAATAAATGGCTGCGCAATGAAAGTTCACAATCAATTAGGGAATGGATTTCAGGAAGTGATCTATCAACGCTGTTTATCAATCGAGTTGAAGCGCGCTGGAATTTCTTTTGATCGGGAAAAGGAACAGAATATTTACTATGATAATTATATGGTCGGCACGAGAAGAGCCGATTTTGTCGTGGAAAATCAAGTGATTGTGGAATTGAAAGCAGTAATTAATTTAGAAGATGTGCATTTAGCACAAGCCAAAAACTATGTGGTAGCTTATGATTTCCCCATTGGATTACTGATTAATTTTGGCGCGAAAAGTTTGCAGTTTAAAAAAATATATAATCCGAAATACAATTCAAATGTCTGAATTAGGATCCGTAGGATTAGGATGGACGGGATTTCATCCTGAAAATCCTAAAATCAAACGTCCGAATCAGGATTCGCAGGATTAAAAGATGAACGGGATTTCATCCTGAAAATCCCAAAATCAAGAAAATCCCAATTCTGACAATTAAGAAAAGTAATAAAATGAATACAACAACCAAGCAAGAAATAAAACCCGGCTACAAAAAAACACCCATCGGAATTATTCCCGAAGATTGGGAGGTGAAGAAGTTAGGATATTTTCTAAATAAAATAATTGGGGGTGGGACTCCAAGTCGCTCTAATAAAGAATATTGGAATGGAGACATTCCGTGGGCGACGGTTAAAGACTATGCTACCTTTAATCCTAAAAAAACCCAAGAATATATAACAGAAAAAGGTTTAAAGAACAGTTCTTCCAATTTAATTCCTGCTAAAACCCTTATTACCGCAACTCGAATGGGCTTGGGGAAAGTAAGTATTTACGACGTTGATGTTGCAATTAATCAAGATCTAAAAGCGCTATTTCCAAATGATAGTTTAGATAGAAATTATTTATATCATTGGTTTATTATGAATGAAAAGTATATCGAGTCTTTAGGTAATGGAAGTACAGTTAAAGGAATAACACTTGATGATTTAAAAGCTCTCAAGTTCTATGAAATACCTTTAGAAGAACAAAAATCCATCGCCAATTGCCTCTCTACTTGGGATTCAGGAATAGAAAAACTCACCCAACTTATCCAAGCTAAGAAACAACGGAAAAAAGGATTGATGCAGCAGATCTTCAATGGACAATTAACAGTGAACAATGGACAGTTGGAAAGAGTGGAAAATCAAGAAGATTGGTTGAAGGGATGGGAGGAAGTGAGGTTAGGAGAAATAGGAGAAACTTTTAATGGTTTAACTGGAAAAACTAAAGATGATTTTGGAGAAGGTTCTCCTTATGTTAGCTATCTGAATGTTTTTAATAATAATTCAATTACGGAAACCACTAAATTTGATTTTGTTCAAATAAAAGAAGGTGAAAACCAAACAAGATTAAAATATGGTGATTTAATATTTACTACATCTTCTGAAACACCAAATGAAGTAGGAATGTCAGGTGTAATTCTCTTTAATCCGAAGCAAGATTTATTTTTAAATAGTTTTTGTTTTGGATTAAGATTAGCAAATTTCGAAAAAATAGAGCCTAATTTTGCTGCTTATCTATTACGAGGAAAACAGTTTAGAAAAGAAATGTATAAATTAGCACAGGGGTCAACCAGATTCAATTTGTCGAAAACTGGATTTAGAAAAATAAATTTGATTGTTCCACCAGTCAAAAAACAAACCGCCATTGCCAAAATTCTTCAATCGGCCGATAAAGAAATTGAATTGTTAGAACAAAAACTTTCGGCTATGCAAGAACAGAAAAAAGGCTTGATGCAGGTGTTGTTGACGGGGGAGAAAAGATTAGTGAACAATGAACAATGAGCAATGAGCAATGAGCAATGAACAATGAACAATGAGGAATGAGGAATGAACAATGCTACGCCCTGAGCGTAGTCGAAGGAAACAATGAACAACTAATGATTTAATGAATGTATATAATGTATGTTGATGAAAGCGGTGACCCCGGGACAAAAGGTCACGCAAGCCCACATTTTATTTTATCTGGCTTGGTTATTAATCAAGATGATTGGGATAAATATCTAAATAGACTTAAGATGTTTAGAAAATCAATAAAAGATAAATATGGATTAAATCAACGAACCGAAATTCATACGGCTGAATTGATTCGTATCAATAAAATAGAAGCATATAAAAAGATAAGGAAATCTAATCGGATCAATATAATAAAAGACTATTGCTCACAAATGCCATTAATATTTGATTCGGCAAAGATTATCAATATTTGTATAGATAAAAAAGAACATAGAGACCGAGACATTTTTGAATTAGCTTGGAGCCGTTTATTACAAAGATTTGATACTTACTTGAAGAAATCGGTAAAAGACAAAGGGATTGTGGTAGCGGATGATACCGATAGTACTAAACTTAGAGTGTTACAAAGAAAAATGCGAGTCTATAACCCAATTACATCTCATTATCACGGATATTATAATGCACCGATAGATAATATTATAGAGGATGGTTTTATGCGGGATTCACAGCATTCATATTTTATTCAGAGTGTAGATTTGGTAGCTCATATTCTTTATCGAAAAGAGTACCCTAAAGGGAGCTTAAAAAAGTTTGGGTTAGAGTATCAATTTAATAAGTTGGAAAATATATTATTAAAAAGAGCGAGTAGTAATGATGAATATGGGGTTGTTAGAAAATAAAAACCCCGGTTCAAAAACCGGGGATTTTTTGCGACCCGCTATAGACAAACGGTCTATAACAAGCCGTCTTAAAATTTTCGACCGGGAAAAGCCCAATCCTTCTTCAAACAAAGTTATATTATAGATACATTACTTGCAATTATTTGTGGGAAAAATATGTCAAAATTAACATTTTGAAGAGAAAATAGAATATTTGAGGGGATTAAAATAATTGAATATGATCACTTTATAAATAATAAACTATGAAAAGCACCAACTTCCAAGAAGATTATAGTTCCCAAATCCCCGCTTTGCGGATGTTGATTAATTTGGGATATACATACTTATCACAAGAAAAAGTGATGCAATTGCGGTATAATCGTACTTCCAATGTACTGTTAGAACCCATTCTAAAAGAACAGCTGGCTAAGATTAATGAAATTCAAGTTTCTTCCACACAAACCGAAAAATTCACCCAAAGCAATATTGATGAAGCCGTTTTGCGATTAAAGGAAATCCCGATGGAACAAGGCTATGCCAAAGCCACGGAATACATCTATGACAGATTGTTGTTAGGAACAACTTTAGATCAGACCATTGAGGGCAATAAACGGGAATACACCTTGCAGTATATCGATTGGAAGCATCCTGAGAATAATGTTTTTCACGTGGCGGAGGAATTCAGTGTTCTAAGGACGGATGGTAAAAAAGAATACCGACCCGATATTGTTTTGTTTGTCAACGGAATTCCACTTTCTATTATTGAAAACAAAAGAGAAGATATGGATGATCCAATCGGTCAAGCCATATCCCAGCATTTGCGGAATGAAAAAGAATCGGGTATTCGTAAACTTTATGTGTATTCGCAAATTATGATGGCTTGTGCAGTCAATCAAGCTAAATACGGAACCAATAATACACCTCCAAAATTCTGGAATATTTGGAGAGAAAAGGAAATCGATGTTAAAGATATTGAAGCAACAAAAAATAAAATTCCTTCAAAAGAAGTTCAGCAACAAATAATGGAAGCCAGAAAGACTTCTGAATTCTTTGGAAAAGATCAAGCAGAACTCATCCATAATCGGTTGAATCAGAAATTTGCTCTTATTGAACAAGATGTTTTTCTTTTTTCCATAGCATCCCCAAATCGTTTATTAGATTTAATCGCAAATTTTATTCTCTATGATAACAACATCAAGAAGATTGCCCGTTATCAGCAGTATT
>JAJYSY010000090.1 GCA_021793375.1 Bacteroidota bacterium
GATTCACAATACCAGAAAAGGAATCAGCAAAAACAGCCAAAACCATCCCGGATTTTCAAAGGTTATATTTCTAAAATAATCAACCATCGTGTTCTGTATTAAAATCAACTGAATTGGTTACTCTTTTTTCTATAGCTTCTCCGTTTTCATCTTCTGCATCATAAGAAATAAAAAGCTGTTGCAAGCCCCCTCTTTCATTAAAAACCAAAAAAGTATAAGCTTTTCTTTTTCCGGAATTTGAAGCCGGGTCTCCTATTCTAAAAGTTCCAAATATTTTTTGTCCGATTTTGTTTTCTCTGGTGATGAATTCTTCGTCTTTAAAAGTCATCATAGAAATATCTGCATCTCCCAAAGATTTATCCAACAAATCTCCGACATCTATCGAATCTATTTTTGCATCTTTTTTTGCTCTTATATTTGTGGTTTTTATATATAAATTATCCTCTATTTTCCCGCTGGAAAAACGTTCTTGAATTTCTGTTTTCCCGGGAAAAATTTCCGGAACAGTATCCATTTGTCTATACAAAACCTCCGGAGTGGTCAGCGTAATTCCATATTTTCCGTATTCGCTGGTAATCCATTCTTGTTTTAATAATTTTTCTGTAGTTGGATTACTGAATTTCCCGGATAAAAACTGCATTCCATTTAAAGAAACAAAAATTCCTCCCACAATAAGTACTGCTAAAACTCCTAATGCAATACGAACTCTTTGTTTTTTTAATCTTGCTTTTCTCTCTTGCTCCAATCGATAATTTTCATTCTGTAATTTTTCTTCTTCCGTGGGTTCAGGAATAGCTTTATCAAAAGCATTGATATTTTCTTCTATGGTTTTTCTGTCCTCGCGAGCGGTTAATTTATCGGTGTTGATTCCTGCAAATTTTGTTAAATCTGCTCTTTTTAAAACAGCTTCCAAACTATCTATAACTTGAGGTTTTAGATAGATTTGTTTTTCTTTTTTATAGACTTTCAGCATTTCAATAAACTCATTGGTTGTGCTTTCCAATGCATTTCCGTCTATTTTTTCGTCTATATATCTTTTTATCGCATTAGATAATCCGGAGTAGTATTCTTTCATACGTCCTTTTTCCAACTCTTGATTTTCATCTAAAAGCTGTAAAGTTTGAATCGCTTTTTCATAAGGTGGTAATTCTTTCTTCTTTTCGATGATTTTTTTTCTGGTTTTCAACAGCAAATAAATCAAAAACACTATTCCTGCAATTCCTAAAATCCACCAAATCCAAGTTGGAAATACTGGTGCGGGTTTAATATCCAAAGCGGGTTTTAAAGGAAATAATTTCTGTTTTAAAGTATCTACCACTACCCCGTTTACTTTGATATTAAAAGTGTCAGTATAAAATCCTTCTCCATCAATAATAATAGTTTGCTTAGGAATGGTATAAGCTCCCGAATCAAATTGAGTAAGCGGATATTCTCTGGTGAGTTTGTATTTATCTTTGGTTAAAAAAGTATCTATAGCTGTAGAATCTACAACTTCTAAAGGCAGAAAACTTTGTCCTTGCGGAAAAACAACTTTTTCTGAAGATTTAGCTTCTACTTCTACTTTATAAATGATTTGTTCTCCTATTTTAATCGTATCTCGATCTACAGAAGATTTTACTTCTTGTGCTTGGATAACATTAAAACACAAAAAGAACAAACTCAGCAGAAAGCTCAGCTTTTGAATTTTCGAATTATTTTTAACTAACAGCTTTTTCATTTTAACGTTGTTTAAAATAACCCAATAGTTTTTTTACATAATCCTGATTAGTTTGCACACTCAAAACTCCTGCATTACTACGACGAAAAGTTTTTGTAAAATAATCTACTCTTTCTAAATAATACTTTTTATAGTTTTTTCTTACTGCAGAAGATCCGGTGTTTACCAGCATTAATTCTCCGGTTTCAGCATCTTGCATTTGCACCATTCCCAAGTTGGGCATGGAGGTTTCTCTTTCATCATAAATTCTTATTCCGGTTACATCGTGTTTATTTCCCAATACTTTTAAAGCTTGGCTGTAATCTTCTGTAATAAAATCAGATAGTATAAAAACAATCGCTTGTTTTTTTAGCATATTTTGCAAAAACTTAGCAGCTTTGTTTAAATCCGTACGCTGACTTTCAGGTTTAAATTCCACCAACTCTCTGATGATTCTTAAAATATGTGATCTCCCTTTTTTAGGAGAAATAAATAATTCTATCTGATCTGAAAAAAGCACCAAACCGACTTTATCATTGTTTTTTGTAGCAGAAAAAGCTAATGTTGCTGCTATTTCTGTAATGATTTCATTTTTAAATTTTTGATCTGTTCCAAAAAATTGAGATCCTGAAATATCTACTGCCAGCATTAAAGTCAATTCTCTTTCTTCTTCAAAAACTTTGACAAAAGGTTCGTGGTATCTTGCGGTAACATTCCAATCTATATTTCTGACATCATCTCCGTATTGGTATTTTCTAATTTCACTGAAAGTCATCCCTCTACCTTTAAAAGCAGAATGATATTCTCCACCAAAAACGTGATTACTCAAACGCTTGGTTTTAATTTCAATCTTCCGAACTTTTTTCAGTAATTCTTTGGTTTCCATAATACCGGGCTGTGACTTTTAATTTTTAAAAATTAAAAACTGCATGTATTTCAATAATATTAGAAAATCTATTTTTATGGCACTTCAATTTCATTGATAATCTTGCCAACAATATCTTCTGAAGTAATGTTTTCTGCTTCTGCTTCATAAGTAATTCCTACTCTATGACGCAAAACATCCATAATTACTTCTCTCACATCTTCAGGAATCACATATCCTCTTCTTTTGATAAATGCATAACATTTTGAAGCTTTTGCAAGATTTATACTCGCACGCGGAGAAGCTCCAAAAGAGATTAAAGGTTTTAAAGATTCTAAATTATACTGTTCAGGATAACGCGTAGCAAAAATCACATCTAAAATATAACGTTCTATTTTTTCGTCCATATAAACTTTACGAACCGCTTTTTGTGCAGATTTGATTTGATCAAGAGTAATCACCGGATTTACTTCTCCAAAACTCTCATTAAGATTAGCGCGCATAATCAATTGCTCTTCATCTTTTTTAGGATAATCAATCACTGCTTTCAACATAAATCTGTCCACTTGTGCTTCCGGTAAAGGATAAGTTCCTTCTTGCTCCACCGGGTTTTGTGTAGCCATCACCAAAAAAGGTTTATCTAAACTAAAAGTATCATCACCAATGGTGACTTGTTTTTCTTGCATGGCTTCCAACAAAGCAGATTGTACTTTTGCCGGGGCACGGTTAATCTCATCTGCTAAAACAAAGTTGGCGAAAATCGGCCCTCTTTTTATGCTGAAATCATTTTCTTTGACATTGTAAATCATAGTTCCCACCACATCTGCTGGAAGCAAATCCGGTGTAAACTGAATTCTGCTAAAAGTTCCGTTTACCGCTTTTGACAAAGTATTAATCGCCAAGGTTTTTGCCAATCCGGGCACCCCTTCCAGCAAAATATGTCCTTGACCAAGCAATCCTATTAAAAGACGCTCTACCATACCTTTTTGACCCACAATAACTTTTCTCATCTCATTATTGAGCAAATCAATAAATTGACTTTCTCTCAATATTTCTTCATTCAGTCCGGCAATATCAACTGACGTATGCGTTTGTTCCATTTTTTATTGAAGTTTAAGCGTTTAGCATTTTAATATTTTCCCCGTGCAAAATGTACAAATAAGAAGAAATTCGCTGTTAACGATTGGTTAAAAAAGAAACATTTCACATTTAAAATGAGTTCTTCTAAAATTATTAAAATATTTTTCTGATTTAAACACAAATATCTTAGTTTATTAACATAAATATTTTAGCTTTTTATAGTCTATAGTTTTCTTTCTCT